>CAZEHZ010000001.1:0-57711 GCA_964512385.1 uncultured Victivallaceae bacterium
CGTGCAGTGTGGGATAAATTATTGTTCGGCAGCCGGCTTTATTTTTATATATGTAATTTTTGGACATTTATTCTTACCGGCCGCACCGCCAAACAGGGCAAACTGGATATGGAACAGCAGACCGCATATTCAAACCGTAATATTCATTTGATTGAAGATTGCGGCGGCCAAATACATATCCGTAATCTATCCAATGTGGATAAGCGTGATAATCAACCGGTTGTACTGATTGGCAATCACATGAGTTTATTGGAAACGGCGATTTTCCATGCAATTTTGCGGCCTCGGCTGGACTTTACATTTGTAATTAAAGAGTCATTATTGGATGTGCCGTTTTTCGGTCATATCATGCGGGCGTTCAACGCCATTCCGGTTACCAGAGCCAACCCGAAAGAGGACTTTAAGCAGGTGTTGACCCGTGGCAAAACCTGTCTGGAGTCCGGTAAATCGATTATTATTTTTCCGCAGTCCACCCGCAGTGCCGAATTTATTCCGGAAAACTTTAACAGTATCGGGGTAAAACTGGCTAAATCCGCCGGAGTAAAAATAGTTCCGTTTGCCTTAAAAACCGATTTTTTGGCTAACGGTAAATATTTGCGGGATATGGGGCCGGTAAACCGTAAGAAACAAATCTGGTTTGAATTTGGCGAACCGATGGAAATTAAGGGCAACGGCAAAGAGGAACTCCAGCAGATTATTGAGTTTATTGAAGACCGCCTGAACACCTGGCGGGCCGCCGAAGCGGAATAAAATCAGCTTAAAGAGGAGCAACAATGAAGTATTTTTTAACCGCATTTTTATGCCTGCTTTACACCGCCGCCTTTGCCGAAACACCGGCCGCCGCCAGCCCGGAACCCCCAGCCGCAGAAGCCCAGACAACGGCCGAAACGCCGTCGGTCTATCAAACGGTAAAACTGGATTTAAGCAATTCGCCGGAGTCGATAAAGTCGGTGGAAACATTGTTGACCGGATTATCGGATGACGAATTTTTAAAATTTGTGGCCGCACTGCAGATTTTATCGGAGCAGGATGCGGATGGTCTACTGCAGTTGCTCAACGGCAAAACCGTGGAAGAAGTTGTAAAACAGGCGAACAAGGATGAGGAAAAATTTAACGAAAAATACAAACAGTATAAAGAAAATTATCCCGTCAAGCAACTCCATCTTTTGCGCACCGGCATGATTCAGATGCTGAAGCCGAAAGCCACGGCAGTTACGCAAAAACTGCCGGACAGCAAAATCAGCAAACTGAAGTTCAATACGGCGGACGATAAACAGATGAAAGAGTCTATGCGCTTAATGCTGAAAGACATGAATAATTTTGAACTGGCACAATTCGCCTACAGCATGTATTTGCTGGAAGAGGATATTAAGCAGTTATCCGGTACGGCGGAAGCGGAAAAAGTCATGGAAAATTATTTTTCCGGCAAAACTTTTGCGGAATTCATCGCCGCATTCCGGGCAACTCACGGTAACGAAAATTTTGATGACGCCGTAAATACTATGTATCGCGGCTTGACCGAAGAAGATTATAAAAGTCTGCGTCAGGAGTTTATCGACTCCCTCTAAGCTATGAGAATTACAAAGTTTATCGCCACTATCAATGATGATAACCGCTGCCGTTCAGAATACTGCCGGCCCGGTAAAGCTGTTCCAGTAACAGTAAGCGGGCAAACTCATGCGTAAACGTCATAGGCGAAAGCGACAATAACAGTTGTGCCGCCGATTTTGCGGCCACATCCAAACCATACGGACCGCCGATTACCAGCACAATGCGTCGATTAGCGGCCGATAATTTTTCTGAAAATTGAGTGGACGATAATAATTTACCCTCCTCGCTAAGAACAATCAGAAAATCTTTAACCGGATCGCAAAGTTTAAGAATTCTAACCGCCTCATCCGCCGGATTCGAGTCTTTAATCTCCACCAGTTCAACTTTGGCATAAGCATTTAACCGCCGCAAATACTCATCGCACTTAGCGGCCAGAAACTTATCTTTCATTTTGCCGACCACAATAACTTTCAATAAGAGGGTAATCATAGAATAGTCCCGCCGCCCAACAGCATTTCGCCGTCATAAAAAACCGCGGCCTGCCCCGGAGACACCGCCCGTGCCGGTTTATCCAGTGTAATCTGCGCAGTATTGCCGCTTAAAATTTGCACCTCGCCGCCCGACGACGGTGAACGGTAGCGCACTTGAATATCCGCCTTAAACTTTTCGGCCGTCATATTCGCCGTGCCCTGCCAATTTAAATCGGCCGCCCTAAAAGTTGTTACATCCAGTTCAGCTTCATCGGTGGTCAACTCCACCACGCCGGTAGCGGCCTCAATACGCTTAACATAAGCCGGCACACCCAAGGCAACATTCAAGCCCTTGCGTTGCCCAAGCGTAAACTGATGAATACCATGATGTTTGCCCACCACTTTACCGTTATAAATGAACACACCATCGGCAGGCGAGACATTAAACAAGCGCCTTAGCGTCTCGCTGAAGCACTCTTTTTCCGCCGAAAAGCAAGCGTCCTGACTCTCTTTTTTTTCCGCCAGAATCTTGAGTCCTAAATCAGCGGCCATTTGTTTAACCACCGTTTTCTCTAAATTCCCCACTGGAAAACGTAAAAAATCCACCTGTTCGGCAGTAAGATGATACAGAAAATAACTTTGGTCTTTTCCCCGATCCACGCCTCGTAAAATACGTTGATGCCCGGCAAGTTGCACCAACCGGGCATAATGCCCGGTAGCCAAAGCCGACGCGCCTAAATCTTGAGCCGCCTTAATCAACTCCCCGAATTTGACCAGATAATTACAGCGGCAACATGGATTCGGTGTCCGCCCGTTGGCGTAATCCCGCCACGACGGTTTTAACACCCGTTCTTCAAATTCCGCATACCGGGCTAAAAAATGGTGTTCAATTTTCAACTTATCCACTAAAACGGCGATGGCGTCCAAGTCATTTTTCACGCCGCACGACTGCCGTTCCGAAAATTCTGGATCGGGGTGGCGCATACTCAACGTCAACCCCACCACTTCATACCCCTGCTGTTGTAATAGTGCGGCGGCAATGCTGGAGTCCACTCCGCCGGACAACGCCACGGCGATGCGCCCTTTACCTCTGCTGTTCATCGGTCTCTCCACCGGTTATTCCTGGCAAGCCAGCCAGCCTTCACGTCCGGGGAACGCTTTCGGCACCACTTTACCCTCCGGCACATTGGCTCCGAACTCGGCCACCAGTTCCCGCAACGGCACAATCTCCCAGCCTTCCTGCCGGCAACGCTGAACAAACGCATCGAACATGGCCGCACATTTGCCGCCCTCGGCCTCGGCATGAATCGTCAACACGTTTGGCCGTTCCTCTGTAAGTAACTCAAACATCCGGTCGTTATAATTTTCATCGGTTACGCCGTTGCGCCCCAACATTTCATCATAAGTCGGCAAAGTTACCGGCACTTGAATCTGCGCCAACGCCTTACCGTTCACCACCGGGCGGAACATACTGGTACCCCGGCAATCACTATTGTAGACAAACTCCGGATATTTAGCTTTTTCCAATAAAATCCGGTCATTGCACCGCCAACCGGGAACGGCACTGGTAACGGGAGCCACGCCGGTAATGCGCTTCAACTCGTCATAGCCGCGTTTAATTTCATTGGCCACCTGCGCCTCGCTCCAGCGGTCAATTTTAGCCTGCGACGAGTAATGGTCATATGCATGAAGCCCGATCTCATGCCCGGCGTGGTAACTTTCCTGAATCACCGCGCCTAAATTTTTACCGATTTTCGGCCCCGGCCACATGGTTCCCATAAAGACAATATCGTACCCGTACAAGCCGCCGGCGTTGGTACGCAACATCTTCCATAAGAAGCTCGGTCTTAACAACCGCCATAAATGCCGCCCCATATTGTCCGGCCCCACCGAAAAATAATAAGTGCCTTTTATGCCGTGTTTAGCCATAATGCGATTCAGTTCACGCACGCCGCATTTAGTGCCCCGCCAGGTATCCACATCTATACGCAAGCCGATTTTTTTCATGGGCTGTCCCTTCCCTTAATTGTTTGGAACTTCCGCCAAAATATAGCGGTCATTATATACTGTTTGCCGCCAATCGGCAGGAATCAGCTTTTTATGCACGGTCAACACCGCATCGCCGGGCTTCAATTCACTACTGTGATTAAGCAGATTAATTTCCGGCACTTCATGATGCAGATAAAACACCGCAGCTCCGGCAATACTTTCTCTGGGGCGATCCAAATACAGTTTATTGTGCTTGGCCGCGGCTTCAAACATAGGTTCAAAGGTGTCATTCTGCGCCCGGTAAGCCAACGCAATTCCGGTAATATTCGGATAAATCATCGCAAAAATCACCGCCATATACTTTAGTAACTGCCCCTCCTGCCGAGGTTTAGCCAACTGCCACACCCGCATGGTTAAAACGAACATCAAAACAGCGGCCCAGTACCGCCCCCACCCCGGCAAGTCAAAACAAATGCCCAAAATGACAAAAACAACCGGGGTAATAAGTCCCAAAGCAAAAATCACATAGAAACTGCTTTTAATAATCAAATCGTTCACCCGGTCGGAAAAGCGCACAATTTTGCCTTCCACAAACATACCGAACATCGTCCCCACCAGAATAGCGTCCGGCGCATATAGCGGCAACAAATATACTTGGCGTTTTCCGCTGGATATACATAACAGAATAAACGGCACAAGCAGAATGCACAATGAGTACAGTGAATTTAGCGAATGCTTCTTCACCACCCGTTTAAAATGGAACGGCAACGCAATCAGTAAAAACACCATCCACGGCTGAAACAACTCCGCCATGCGGGTAAAATAGTAGTAAAACGGTTCCGAATGCTGTTGTGCCGAGCCGGAAAATCGCCCGAAATTATTATAAACCAGCAAAGTTTTAACCGGCTCAATGCCATAATCGCAATACAGCATATAGCAATATAACGCCATGGGGAGCAACGCCAGCAGAGTGGCCAAAAACAACATAACGAACCGGCCGAAATGAAACGCCCGGTTGATAATGTCATTCACCACCATAAAAATCCCGATACCGCTGAGCGGAATCACCAAACCGGGCAAATTCTTAGTCATCATGCCGCCGGCCAGCCCCACCACCAGCAAAACAAACCATAAGCACCGCCAGTGTCTCTGCTCTTTTACGCCCCATGCATAGAATCCCCACCAGGCAATAATGGCAAACATCGCCAGCATCGAGTCCACCATGCCGGTCATGCCGTTATTGAAATATTGGGAACTGGAGGCTAAAATCAAGCCGGAAAAAAACGCCGTAATCGGCGGATACTTCATGGCCCGCACCAAAAAATAGATGGCTAACGCCCCGATTACCGCCGACAGCATCGACGGCATCTTAGCCGCTAAAGCCGTTGGCCCCAACAGGTCAAAAAAGAAAGACTGGCAGAAATAATACAAGGGCGGATATTCTAAAAATATCCGTCCATTAAGATACGGCACCATATAATTGCCGGTTTGCGCCATATTAAGGCCAATCCCGGCAACTCTGACCTCATCACTGCCGTCCAACTGTAAAAACCAGCTGTTCCCCAGAAACATTACCAGCAGCAAACCGGCAAGCAACGACAAATACCGCCATTGCTCGTAGGTTTGTGCGGCCTCGGCCACTCGCAGATAACTACCGGTAAAAGCTGATTCGTGTTTATCAGATTTAGTCATTCTTGGATTCAAAACCGAATTCTCCGGACTCCAATGCCTGACGCAGGAAGAAGTCCAAAGTAATTTCGGTTGATTCTTCCAAAGACATCGCCGGAGCCCAATTCAAAATTTTCTTAGCGTTCTGAATACTTGGCTTACGATGCTGTACGTCCTGGTATCCCTTGCCGTAGAATGCTCCGCTTTCCACCACGATATAGCCGGCGAACGGGGGGAATTTGTCCCGTAGCGGATGTTTTTCAAATTTTTCCACTAAAATTTCGGCCATACGTTTTACCGAGGCTTCGTTATCCGGGTTGCCGATATTGATAATCTTGCCGTCGCAGCAGCCGTTTTCGTTTTCGATAATCCGGTACAACGCTTCACAGGCTTCAGACACATCCACAAAGCAGCGCTTCTGTTCGCCGCCGTCAATTAACTGAATCGGCGAGCCCTGCACTAAATTCAGAATCATCTGGGTAATAGCTCTGGAACTGCCGATCCGGGCGCTCATTAAGCTGTCCAAACGTGGTCCAATCCAGTTAAACGGCCGGAACAGAGTAAATTTAAGCCCGGTTTTGGCGCCGTAAGCCCAAATCACCCGATCCATCATCTGCTTACTGCAGGAGTAAATCCAGCGTTGCATGCGAATCGGCCCGGTAATCAGCTTGGAATTTTCTTCATCAAAATATTCATCGGTACACATACCGTAAACTTCACTGGTAGACGGGAAAAGGATGCGTTTATTGTATTTTACGCAATAACGCACAATCTTTAAGTTTTCTTCAAAGTCCAACTCGAACACCCGCAACGGGTTACGAGTATATTCAATCGGTGTGGCCACGGCCACCAGCGGCAGGATGATGTCGCATTTACGGACATGATATTCAATCCATTCGTTATGAATGGTAACGTCGCCTTCACGGAAGTTGAAGCCCGGCTTATCCAGCAAATGGTCAATATAGTCATGCCGTAAATCCATGCCGTACACTTCATACTTGCCGCTGGCCAGCAAACGTTCGGAAATATGACTGCCGATAAAGCCGTTCACGCCCAGAATCAACACGCTTTTTTTGCGTTGTTTTTCCCGTTCCACCCGCAGATTGCCGGTAAACTTCATATTTTTCACCACCCGGCCGTCGGCGGCGAACTGAGCGCCGGACGCATATACACCGCTCTCCCACTGCCCGGCCACCACTTCTATCGCATTTTCGCCGCAGGCAATCTGTAACGGACTGCTGGTCAAAATTGTTCCCGGAGCCGCACCGGAGGCATTCGCCACCACTTTAGCTTCCCAGATAAACGCCTTGCGATCGCCCATAAAGGTAAAGGCGCCGGGGAACGGGCGGGTTACCGCCCGAATCAGATTACGCACTTCCACCGCCGACTTGGTCCAGTCGATTTCGCCGTCGGCCGGTTTGCGCCCGCCCCAGTACGTTGCCTTACTGCAATCCTGTGCAATTCGCTGTTCCTTGCCCGCTTTCAGCAGCGGCAAAGCATAGTTCAACACCTTGGCCGCACCATTCACCGCTTTTTTGAATACGGACTTAATATCATCGGCATCAGTAATTTCAAACTTTTCCTGAGCCACAATATCACCGGCATCCGGCTTAGCGGTCATGCAGTGCAGAGTAACGCCGGCCTCTTTTTCACCATTGATCAACGCCCAGTTCAACGGCACCCGGCCGCGATATTTGGGTAACAAACTGCCGTGTAAATTGAACGCACCTTTAGCGGGAATATTCAGAATATCCTCTTTAATCATTTCACGGAAATAGAATGAAAAGATCATATCCGGCACCATTTCACGAATGCGTTCCACCCATACCGGATGATTAACGCTTTCCGGTGCAAATACCGGAATATTGAAACTGCACGCCAACTCCGCCACCGAGTCAAACCAAATATTTTCCTGCGGATTATCTTTATGCGTAAAAACTGCGCTAATTTCGTAGCCGTTGGCCTGCAACGCCTTAATTCCCTCACAGCCGATATTGTGATAGGCAAATACTACACATTTCATTCTACATCCCTCCAATGGGTGGTTAGATTTCAAAATTATATATCGCAGTTAATATAGCATTATTCATATAATATTTCCACCTTTTTTTAAAATTGGTTTGATTTTTTATGCATTTATGATATCTTTTTGTAAGATAACATAACAAAGCAGGAGGTATTATGCTGAATTTCATGAAAATAAACCGTAATGCGGCGGAGCAACTTGCGCAAATCAAGATTATTCCGGTACTGGTATTAAACAGTGCGGAAGAGGGTTTAGCCTTAGGTAAGATTTTATTGGACAACGGCTTGCCGGCGGCGGAAATCACGTTCCGTACCCCGGCGGCGGCCAGTGCCATTGCCGCAATGACGGCGGCATATCCGGAACTGCTGCTTGGCGCCGGCACCATTCTTAACCACCGGGATTTACTGCTGGCCAAACAATACGGCGCCCAATTTGCCGTGGCCCCCGGTTTTAATCCCAGTGTGGTAAAAAAAGCCGCTGAGCTGGAAATGCCGTTTGCCCCCGGCATCTGCACGCCGTCGGAACTGGAGCAGGCTTATGATTTGGGTTGTGCATTTTTAAAGTTTTTCCCGGCGGAACCGGTGGGCGGATTAAAATTCCTGCAGGCAATGGCGGCGCCGTATAAACATTTGGGGATCAGCTTCATGCCCACCGGCGGAGTTACGGCGGCGAATGCGGCGACCTACCTGAATTGCCCGTTTGTGGCGGCCGTAGGCGGAACCTGGCTTACTAAAGCCGCCGATGTTGCCGCCAGTGTTCGTGAGGCCGTTAAAATCAAAAATGAGTTTTAACGTATATAAAGGACAGATTTTCATGGAGAGATTACAGTATAAAAGCCCGGAAAGTTGTCGTTTTGACATTTTGTCATTAGGTGAAGTTATGTTGCGCTTAGACCCCGGCAACGGCCGGATTCACACCTCCCGCACGTTTAACATCTGGGAGGGCGGCGGCGAATATAACGTAGCTCGTGGAATGCGGCGCTGTTTCAATCTGCGTGCCGCCGTGGTAACTGCGCTGGCGGACAATCCGGTGGGACGGCTGGTGGAGGACTTTATTCTGCAGGGCGGTGTCGATGCCTCGTTAATCAAGTGGGTAGCGTATGACGGCGTCGGCCGGACAGTCCGCAACGGTTTAAATTTTACGGAACGTGGCTTTGGCGTCCGTGGCGCACGTGGCTGTTCGGACCGTGGCAACACGGCGGTTTCGCAGTTAAAATCCGGCGATATTGACTGGGAATATATTTTTGGTACTTTAGGCGTGCGCCATTTCCATACCGGCGGAATATTTGCGGCGTTGTCCGCCACCACGCCGCAAGTGGTGCTGGAGGCGTTGAAGACCGCCAAAAAGTATAACACCATCACCAGTTACGACCTGAATTACCGGCCGTCGTTATGGCAAAGCATCGGCGGCCAGGCCGAAGCCCGTCGGGTAAACCGGGAACTTGCGCCGTATGTGGATGTAATGCTGGGTAATGAAGAGGACTTTACCGCCTGCTTAGGCTTAAAAGTTGAAGGTGTAGACGCCAATTTGACCAGTCTTCCGGCGGAGTCATTTAAAGCGATGATACTTCAAGCGGTAAAATCGTATCCTAACTTTAAAGCCGTGGCCACCACTTTGCGCAGTGTAAAATCGGCCACGGTGAACGACTGGGCGGCAATTGCGTATTTAGACGGTGAATTTGCCGAGTCCATTCAGCGTCCTGGTCTGGAAATATTTGACCGGGTCGGCGGCGGCGACAGTTTTGCCTCCGGCTTCATCTACGGCTTATTGACCAATCAAGGAGTTGAGCGGGCGGTGAATTACGGTGCCGCCCACGGAGCCTTGGCCATGACCACCCCCGGCGACACCAGCATGGCGACACAGGCGGAAGTAGAAAAACTAATGCTTCAGGGTTCCGCCCGAGTTGACCGCTAAACCGTCGTTTAGTCGATAATGCAAAACCGGCTATATTGTTAATTATCAAAAATGTTAAATTTTAAAAATCACCTTTTGCATTATAGACTCTTTTACAGCAGTAAAAAGTAATAACGCCGCATTCAGAAACAACTCTGGATGCGGCGTTATGTTTAGGCAATAATACTATTTTTCCTGCTTCAGTTCGGCCATAGCCTGATCAAATTCGTTTTTATTCGCCAACAGTATGGCATGAATAATGACCTCATATTGCGGTTTGGAGGTGGTGGAAAGTTCACCGGTCTGCCCAAAACTGTTGGTATAAATCGGGTCGCCGCCCACCGAGCGGCTTAACACGCCGGTGTTATACGCATCCGGCGTATCTTCGGTACCATCGGTCAAATACACCACGCCGGTCTTCACCTTTTTTATCGACTGCAGTTTAACCGCCTCCGCCCCTTTTTCGCGAGCCAGCTCCTGCAGTTCCTCTTTAATCGCCAAAATGTCGGTGCCGTCCGGTGCGGTAACCGTAACCCGCCCCAACAGTTCATAATCGGCGGCATTGTAAGTTTGATTTTCAGTATAAACGGTAACCGGCGCATCTTCCGGCAACGGTGCCAGACTCTGCCCCACATAATCCACATTTACGCAACCTGAAAAACAGGCGGCGGTCGCCAAAATAACTCCGGCATAAAAACTTTTTATACTCATAATTTGTCCTCTTGCGGTGTAGCCGCATTCGCCGGAAACGCTCCGGGCACTTTTCTGGCATTAAATTCCAACACCCGTCCACGGCGTACTTTACGCACCGTAAACTCCGTATTTTTGTATCTGAAAACATCGCCGACCCGCGGCCAATGCTTAATCATTCTGGTAAACCATACTGACAACGGTTCGGCACGGCGGGGTAAATCCTGCCGCATCTCTCTGGCCAGCATAGACATAGAGTTTCCGCCGCCGATGACCCAAAATCCGCTGTTCGGTGAATAAAACGTCCTGGGCAGCGAATCGAACTCATCATCCAGTTCGCCCACCAGCTCTTCCACAATATCCTCCATCGTCACCATCCCCAGAGTTTTACCATCCGGACTGCGCACGATACTCATATGAATATGTTGAGTAGCAAAGCGTTCCAGCAACGCCGCCGCCGATTCGTCCGGCCGCACAAAGGCGATGGGGCGTAAAATAGAGCTTAACGTTTTATTATCACCGCTTTGTTTAACCGCCACCATCTCCTTAAAATTGACATATCCCAAGACGGCATCACGATTACCGTTTTCGCAAACCGGATACCGGGTATGAAAATCCACATGAGCGGCCTTAATGCACTCCTCCAGCGACTGCCCGCTATTCAGGAACGAGATATTTTCCACCGGCAACATCACTTCGCTGGCTGTCTGTTCCGACAATAACGGTGCCGCCTTAATAATTCTTTCCTGTCGATGATTAATCAGCTGTTCATTGCGTGCTTCTCCGGCCAACGCCGAAATTTCGTCGGCTGTATCCGCCGGTTCTTCTTCCGGCTTCACCTCAAACGGCTTATTCATCAGATAAACAAACTTAATCACCGGCAGCAGTACCAATCCGCCGATATGCAGCGGTCTGGCCGCAATCAGCATAATACTTTTGCTGAACCGCACCCCCAAATTTTTGGGTAAAATCTCCGTATACTGCACCATAATCAGCGTAAAGGCCAGCGAGAATCCCCATAGCCAGTGGTTCCCGAACAACACGGCAAACTGCGCCCCCGCCACCGCCGCGCCAATGGTATGAGCAGCGGTGTTGGAGATCAGGATAACGGCAAGCGGTCTGGCCACATTATCCTTTAAATCTTTTACCAGCTGACCTAACCGATTGTTGTTCTGTCTAATTTCCGCCAGCTGACTTGGCGTTAAGCTAAGCAGAGCCGCTTCCAGCAGAGAGCAACAAAATGATATTGTCAACGCAAATACGATACTGCCGATCAGTAATAAATACGGCAGCCAACTTTCCCCGTCTGTGGGCATACGTTAAAAAAATCCTTTCAATTTTCAGCTCAAAGCCGTCGTTTTCTTCCGGCGGCCTTGAGCCATTCACAAAAACATTTACCGTTTACTTGTTCAATCCCGGCAATTTCCGGCCCCCGCCGGAAGTACCGATTTCGGCGGCTTTAGCGGCTTCATCGGCATCCGCCGCCGCCTTCGCCTTGGCTGCGGCCATCAGCTTGCGCAACCGTTCCGCCAACTGCGGCGGAGCGTTCTTTAAGAAGCTGTCAATCACGGTATCTCTAATAACTTCCATCGGCGGTAATTCGGCGCCGCGTAAACGGCGTTGATTATCCTCCTCAAACTTAGCATACATGTAATTGGCGGCATTCTCCAGTTCAGACGCCCGTTTCTGATCGCCTAAAACCCAGTAATGCAATGCACAATAGATAGTGCCGACCAGTAAATCGCCCATATCTTTTACGGTGCCGTACTCAACTTTTTCCGCCAGCAAGCCGTCGTACAACTGCTTCAGCGAGAGCTTGGAATCCGCCATTCCGGGGTCATTTTCCTTCAGTAAATCATACATTTCCTGCGCTCTTTTAGTTTGGCCGTAGTTATACAGCAACACCAAAGCATCACGTAAAAAGTAGTTACGGGACTTCAGGAACGAGTCATCATCCGCATTATTTTTATACGCCTCTTCCGACGCTTTCAACGTACGATCCAACACCTCAAAATTCGGCACGGCAATAAAATACGTCATATTATCCGGGTCGGTAACCAGCGGTCTTCCACTGCGGAATGATGCCTGTAAAGACAAGGCAATAATATTATCCAGTTGCCGGCGAGTCTGATTCGGCGGCCGGAACTCCAGTCCTAAGAGCGACCAGTAAATCGCCTGAGATTCCGGAGTTCTCCAGTCTAAATTACCATACTCCTTATTCATAGCCGCCACCCGGTGCGGATTCAAGCGGAACGCATCCCAAATCCATGCGGCCCGCAGATACAAATCCAACCATTGGTAATCCGCCTCCGGCAAAGCGTCCAGACTCTCCGGCACGCCGTCGGCTTTTTCATACGCCTGCAGCAAACTTTCATAAGTTTCAAATCCGGCCGCCTGAATTGTTTTCCACACGCCGCCGTCCACGGGGAAATGCTCAAAAAATCCCCGTTGCTGATTCCATTCCACAATGCGGAAATTCGGCACCACCTTAACCATGCCCGCCCAGTCCGGGTCTTTCCCGATAATGCGACTGGTTTCAATAAAGAACTTGTTCTTGTAAAACAAGTGGGCATCGTCATGCGTGTTGCCGTATTTCTGAAAATAGATTCGAGCCAAATCGTAATAGATGGTAACATCTTCCGGATTGTACAGCATTGCCTCGTCCCGAAGCAGTTTGGTACCTTCCTGAATCCACCGCCAGCGATCCTCAAAATTGCTGCAGGTAACCGATAAGTTGTAGGCCATTTCCCACCCCAGATATACCGCCGAGCCCGCAAATTGCGGCTGTAACTTGGTAATCCAGCTGGACAACTGAACCATTTCAAAATAACTGCCCTGCATTTTCAAATCCATCTGGCGCAGCCATAAAATATCGGCCAGAATCCCGCGAAAACTGCCCAGAGCCACGGTAGTAAACGTAACCCATGCCGGCGCATTTTTAATTTCTCCGGTAAAACGCAGATGATAAGTTTTCACGTCTTCATCCAGCGACTTTTCCAAGCGGCTGATGCCAAACAGCATAATCAGCGACACTAAAATCAGAGCCGCATAAGTGGCAAGATTTTTTATCTTTATCATTTTCTAATCACCAGCCCCATTTCACGCCGTTTGTACAAGTATATTCCCAGCAGGCATAACGGCAACCCGCGCAGAATAAAGTAGTAAAACAGTAAATTCCAGATACTGGACCATTCCACCATAATACCGTCGGCCACCAAGCCGGACATATCGAACTCCTGCAACGGAATAACCAGTAACAACAGAATCCGACCGACCGTAGCCCCGAACTCCGCCTGAGCCATAACAAACGCATCGTCCGAAATAATATAATTTTCGGTTGTAATCATGGTGGCAAACACGCCGAACAGCAGATAAGTAATCACAAAGAAAATAGCCGTCGGCATCGATAAAAATCCCGCCGCCGCACAGCCTAAGCCGCACAAAAGCAATAATTCCAGCACAATCACCATTACCGACTTCACATAATTCATCGTAAAGCCGCCGTATTCCGCATACACTCTCGGCCCGTCCCAAACCTGAAAGAACAAGTCCTCCTGTTGCATGTCATAGTTGATAAACGACAAATACATCGTGCCGGATGAATCCACCGCATCCGCCGGCAGTTCAATCTCAATAAAATTGTTGGTACGATAAATTTGCGGAGCCGAGGTCAATGGAATCCAGCTGGACTCCATGGCAATCGTGCCGCCGTTTTCGCCGCCCTGCGCCACCCGGCCATAAAACCACCATCCCATGGTATCACGTTCCGTGTAGTCAGACACTTTGGTAACAAACATACGGAACCGCAAATATAGCGGATGTTCGCCGTCCGCCGGCAACTGCACCAGCTTCCAAATCTTACGGTTAGCGTCGCCAAAACCGGCAACCGACACATCGGAAATCGTTTTAATCCGCTGTTCCTTTAAGCGTTCCCGCTTGGTGCCGGTACCCCAAGTGATGCCTTTTAACTCGTTATCACGCAGAATATTATTAAACGCTTCCCGAGTCCGTCCGGCAATAAACTCTTTGGAGTCAATCGGAACTTCGGTGGTTGCACCTTCGGCATTGATAATTTTACCCACCGGGATAAAATTGCGTCTGGCCACCAGCACTTCATTACGGATACGGGTATCTTCCGCCACGGCCGCTTTCAGGTCTTTAAGCAACACTTTTTTCTCATCCAGCCGTTGCACCCAGCCGTCCCGTTCTCTGGAATTCGGCATCATATTGACCTTAGCCTCTAACGTCTGCACTTCGCTCTGCACGCGTTCCAGTTCGCCCGGCGGCACCAATTGTGCGTTATAGCGAGCCATAACCACGGTATAAACCAGCACGGCCGAAATCATCAGCAGTACAAAATGAATCAGAAAAATTCCGGTCCATTTAGCCAGCCACACCTTAATCCGGCTGACGGGTTTGGTAATTACCATGTGCAGTTGATAGCCGTCCACATCCTGCGTCATGGTCATGCAACTTGACCATACCGCCGAAAGCGACAGCATCAGCGATACCGCAAATAAACTGAATTTAAGCGATACCTGAATAAACCCGCGCGCCGTTCCGTCCCCCTCAATCGTGGCCGGAATAAAGATAACGCACAGCACCAATATCGCCAGCAGCAGCTGGAAGATATGAGACCTGAACGCATTGCGGCAGGTTAATTTTACAATTGCCCAAAAAGATTTCATATCGTTAAAATCCTTTACTTGTCGTTTTTGCCGGAGTCATTACCACCTAATAACGAGCCTAACTTTTCATCAGCCTCCGCCACATTTTCGGCAATTTTCGCCGCTTTATCCGGTAGTTGTTCCATTGCCGGCTTATCGTCATTAACGCTGGCCAGCACCTTAGCCATCTGAGCCGCCCTGGCATCCTCTTCCGCCTTAATTCTGGCGGCCTCTTCCTTGCGTTTTTCGGCTTCCACGGTCGGCATATCCGGCTGTACCAGCTGTTCAATCAACGCATCCTTGTCCTTGCTGTCGGCCGACAGATAATTGGCAATTTTGCCGCCGCCCACCACGCCGGCGGTTTCCACGCTGTCCGCCTTAGCCCGATTGATAACATCTAAGAAGAACTCTTCCAGCGTGCGGCGCGGATGGTCCACCGTAAAGGTTTCGCCATGTAAATTATGCCGTAAGATATCCAGCACCTTGTTCATGGCTTCTGGCGGCAGAGCCGGTGTGGTAATGCGGTTGGCATCAGACACTTCCAAAAGTTCATTTAACGCTCCCTGCGCCCGGATTTTACCGCCGTAGAGAATAACAACCCGGTCGCAAACGTCTTCCACATCGCTAAGCAGATGGCTGGTAACGATAACGGTTTTACCGCGTTTTTTCAGCATTTTAATCAAGTCTTTAACCTCACGGCACCCTAAGGGGTCAAGTCCGCTGGTCGGTTCGTCTAAAATCAGCAGTGCGGGGTCATTAATCATGGCCTGCGCCAACCCGATTCGGCGAGCCATACCTTTAGAGAACTCACCCACCCGGCGATTTCTGGCATGAGTCATCCCCACCATATCCAGCAACTGTTCGATACGCATTTTGCGTTCAGCAGCCGAAAGATTAAACAGTGAACCGAAGAAGTCCAGCGTTTCTTCCGCCGTAAGATACTTATACAAATACGATTCTTCGGGCAAATAGCCGATTTCCAGCTTAGTTTCCACCGCCTTTGGAGACTTGCCGAACACCGTAATCTGCCCGGCATTCGGATACAGCAAGCCCAAAATCATCTTAACCGTGGTGGATTTACCCGAACCGTTCGGCCCTAATAAACCAATCACTTCGCCTTCATGCACTTCAAAATCGATATCATTTACCGCCTTGGCTTTGGGGCGATTCCAGAAATCCCGGAACACCTTTGTCAGCCCCACGGCCTTCACTACCGGCATCTTCGGTTCTACCATATTACACCTCTATAAAGAATTAATTATTTACCATTTTCCTGAGCGGAGCGTTGTTCGGCCAACGTCAACTCTTCGCCGGTACGCACTAAACGTGCGCTGTTAAAAATCACCAGAATCGTGCTGAACGTATGCAGTAACGCCGCCCCCACCGGAGTCATCATCCCCAGTAAAGACAACACGGTACCGCCGATTACAATCAATAACCCCAGCAATAAATTCTGCGTAATCACCATACGAGATTTTTGCGACAACACCACCAACAGCGGAATACGGCGTAAATCGTTAGTCATTAACGCCACCGACGCACTGTTAATTGCAATATCGCTACCGATTGCGCCCATGGCAATCCCCAAATCTCCGGCGGCCAAGGCCGGAGCGTCGTTCACGCCGTCGCCGACTACGGCCACCGGCATGGATTTTTTCAGTTTTTCCACATAAGCTACTTTGTCTTCCGGCAAACACTCACTGCGGAATTCGTCAATCTGCAAACTTCCGGCAATAGTTTGAGCCACGGAGTCCCGGTCGCCGGTAACCATGGCGCAGTGTCGAATACCTAAATCACGCAGTTCCTGCAGCATTTCCGGAGCTTCGGCACGCAATTTATCCTTTAAGCCCAGCCATCCGATAACTACGCCGTTTGCCGCCACATAAACCACGCTCATGCCGTCAGATTCATTATCTTCATGCGGTGGAACCTCTACATTATTGGCCTCTAAAAACGCCACACGACCCACCAGGCAAGGAACGCCATCCACTTTGGCAATGACCCCTTTACCGGGAGTTTCGCTGAAATCGGTAACTTCGCCCAACTGTAATCCGGCCTCGGCGGACAATTTCTGTAATGCCAACGCCGTCGGGTGGTTACTATGACTTTCGGCACTGGCGGCATAGCGTAACAGCTCCGCCGGCTTAAAATCATTCAGCGGCTGAAGTTTCACCACCGACAAAATACCGTCGGTCAACGTCCCGGTTTTGTCAAACACAAACCCTTTAATCTTGGCCGCCAGCTCCAAATGGCTGACATTCTTAATAAAGATACCTAAGCGAGCCGCCGCCGCCACCGCCGCCACCACCGCAGTAGGAGTGGCCAACACCACGGCGCACGGGCAGGCGATAACCAGAATGGTAATCACTCGATTCAAATCATAACCGCTTAATACCCAAGCGATACCGGCCAACATCAATACCGTTGGCGTATAATATCCGGCATAACGGTCAATAATCCGCACAATCGGCGTCCGCGACTGTTCGGCCTGCATAATCATATCCTTCACCTTGCCCAGCGTGGTCTGTTCGCCGATACGGGTAACGGTAAGTTCCACCATCCCGGTAAGGTTCATGGTACCGGCAAACACATCATCGCCCGCCGTTTTATCCAGCGGTAACGACTCCCCGGTAATCGACGCCTGATTTACGGTACTGAACCCGCTGATAATCTTGGCGTCCACCGGAAAATTTTCACCCGGTCTAACCCGAATCACATCGCCGACCGACAATTCGGACACATTTTCGTCCACTTCGCCATTATCCGTCACCTTATGCGCCACCGTCGGCGTCAGCTTAATCAACTCTTCAATTGAGCGTTGTGCGCCGCTGGCGGTTCTGGATTCAATGATAATCGTCAGCAGCAGAAAGAACGCCACCACTCCGGCGGTCTGAAAATTCCCGCCGGCGAATGCGGCCAAAATCGCCAGAGCCACCAGTTCGTTCATATGCACTTTACCTTCAATCAAGTCGGTAATAGCGGTCATAATAATCGGTGCGGCCAGAATTGCGGCACCGGCAATTGCGCTGCATTCGGCGGCATATCCCTGCCCCGGCATCCACCATTGTAAAATAAACGAATTCACGGTCAGCAGACCGCCGAACAATGCTAACGAGATTCTACCCATTGCCTGCGGGCGTTCCGCCTTCGTCTTCGTTTCCGTCGCCTTATTTGGAGCGGCGGCCTGATTTTTTATTGTTGATTCACTCATATAACTACATCCTTACTTTGCGGCGTTTTCATTTTGCTGAGCTTGAGCGGCGGCGGCGGCTCTTACGGCGTCCGACGCCTGCTGCATAGGATTCTGAACCACTTCCGGATTCAGTTTCATCCGCAACTGTTTAAGCTCGCCATTTCCGGTACCCAGCAAATATTTATCCCGCACGCCGGCCAATGCCTCACCCGCAACTTCATTATACAAAGCCACTAAAACGGTGTTGCCGCTCTTTTCATACTCGGTCAAAATGCTGTTAAAGTAGATACTTTCACTGCGTAACTGCGACACCACCTGTAACTTGTAACTTTCCGCATCCGCCAGCAGCTGATTAGCCAATCCTTCGGCGCCGCTTACGGTACGAATTGCATAAGTATTAGCTTCCGTAATATATGTATCGCTGGTGGCGCTGGCGCTGGACGCCTCTAAAAACGCCGCCTGAGTCTGAGTTGGCGGTTCCACCCGATCCAGATTCAAGTTATCAATTACAATCCCTAAATCCATGGCAATCACCGACTGGGCGAACTGTTCAAACACCCGGTCGCGATATTCGCCCTGCCGGGTAATAATATCATCCACCGACATTCCGGCGGTAACGCTCACCACGGCCTCATTAAACAGCGACTTCAGCAAAGTCTGCGGCCCTCTTCCGGTCGGCGGAGTCGTTCCATACGGGAACATATCGTCTTTATTTCTGGGGTCGGTCGGAGTCATGCAGCGTTCGTAATATGTTTTCGGTTCCGTCACAATATAGTTGAATCCCCAAGCGGTATGAATAATGTTCGTATCGCTGGTCAACAAATAGTGATCAAGCCCGGCGTCCAGCCAACTGCGCGGCTTGGCGTTTTTCGCCAGCGGTTCAGCCAGATACTCCACCCGAATTGTTTGCGGAGCAGTGGGAATCCACACAAACTGATTTACCGGATAGGGGAAAAACCAGTGTGGTCCGCGGGTATATTCGCCGTAAAACTTACCGAAACGCAACACGATAACCGCTTCCTGCGGCGGCACGGCAATGTAACCGCCTAAGGTAAAAAAGTAGATTATCGTACCAATAATAATCACCACCAGCGCTAAGAATGCAAACCGCAAACTGCGCACCAAAGACTGCATACCGGAGTCCATAACTCCGGCGGCTTCCGGTGAAATATTCATCTCTCCGGGTGATTTTCCAAACAAATTATTCTGTTCACTCATAATCGGCTCCTTTGCGTTACCAATTACTTATTTTCCACTGGAGCGGCCACGGGGCCAACCATCGGCTTGGCGGACTGCCCGATCTTCCCCACTGCGTCTGCATTCAGCAGATTAAACGGCGGCGTATTGGTATCCAGCACCAGTGTGGTACGGGTACGCAAAATCTGGCGTAACGACTCCAAACTGCGCAAAAACTCGGCCAATTCCGGATTTTTACGGAATTCGGCATAGTATCTTGCGGCTTCGGCATCGCCCTCGGCCCGAATTTCCCGTGCTTTGGCTTCGGCTTCAGAAACAATCTGACTGCTCTGTTTCTGAGCTTCGGTACGAATATTACGTGCCGCCTTTTCGCCCTGAGACCGGAACACCTGAGCTTTCACTTCACGTTCCTTAATCATGCGTTCAAAAATCTTCTCGGTAATTTTACCCGGCACATTCAAGGCGTTAATCCCCACCCGTTCAATGGTAATCCCGAACTTATCGGCCTGCGGCTGCATCTCTTTGCAGATATCGGCGGTAATTTCATTCAGCTTCATCATTTTCGGGTCGGTATCAATCAACTGGTCAAAGTCATAACGCCCGAAGGTGGAACTTTTTGCACTGCGCATCAAGTCATTAAGCCGTTGTTCCGCCGTGCCGATGTTGGACACATTTTCAAAAAACGCCACGGGATTGGAGATATTGTACACCACAAATATACTGGCCACAATATTTTTCCCGTCTTTGGTCAACATTTCTTCAGCGGCGCCGCCCGCCGTACCGGTAAAGGTGCGGGAGCGTTTATCGAATTTAAAGATTTTCTGAACGGGGAACGGCCATCTGAAATGCAGTCCCGGTGCCGGAGCCTCCGGGTTAATCCGCCCGAACGTCGTAACCACCGCCGCCTCGGTTTCATTTACCTGATAGCTGAATATTGCAAAAATCAGAATAACGCTAACCACAGTTCCCAGCAGCAATGCGGGCCAATGATGCAGCAATCCCACTTTTTTTTCCGAATTATTACTCATAATTTATTTCTCCACCTGTATTAATTACTTACCCAAATCAACATTGCCGAAGTCGAACCCGGCCGATTCCTCAAAATTCAGTTCAAACACTTCCTGTTTAATACTGGAACTGATGATATATTTGCGAATCATTCCGGTTTCCTTTTCCAATAAATCCAAATAACTGCGCAGCTTAAACAGTGCCGGCAGTTCGTTATAGGCTTCCAGCTGTTTTCCAAAGCGTTCCGCGTCGGCGTTGGCAATCAGCTTTTGCGATGCGCTGTAAGCCTCGGCCATCACCACCAGCTCATTAGCATAGGCTTGCGACTGCGGCAGTAAGCTGACCCGGTCAATTTCGGCGGCGAGCATATTGGTACGCATCTCCTCCTGAGCGCTGATTACGTCCTGAAACGCCTTAACCACCGGCGGTGCGGGGTGTACGTCAATCATGGCCACATTAACCACCTCAATACCTAAATCGAGCTGGTCGGCGGCGGCCTGAATACGTCCTTTAATAATATTGGCGGTCTCCATGCGGTCAGTAGCCATCACCTGCATCATCAATGCGCTGGCCATATATTCGGTAACCACGCTTTCGCCGATTAACCGCAGCATATCTTCCGGGTCCTGATTATGCAGAGCATATTTCAGAATCTCATTGGGTCGAATCTGATATTGAATCGGGAAAGTAGCGTTAATAAAAGCGATATTCGTCGGCAGTCCGCTGGTATCCTGCACGCCGTCGGTCTTAACGGCAATCATGTAGCTGGACATCGCGTCATCTTCATGCATATCCCAGAACACCACATGTTTGTACTTGGCTTCCAGTTCGGCCCGATTATCCTTCGGCTTGGCATGAGAATGCCCGTGGCCGTCATCAACCTCTTCTTCCTCTTCCTCATGTGCATGGTCTTTACTGTGGTCATCGCCCACCACCACCTCGCGCAGTTCGGTGCAGTTATAGCGGCTGATGGACTCAAATGGCCATGGCAGTTTAAAATAGATATCCGGCGTCAACGGCTCGGTGCTCACCAGTTTACCGCAGCGTTCCTTGAGTCCGAGTTGCCCCGGCCCCACCTGGTCAATGCAGGTAAACAGCCATAACACCACCGCCCAAATCACCAGAGCGGGGAACAAAGAGCGTTCTACAAACCCGTAAATAAACGTGCCGGAAACTTTAAATCCGAACTGATAGTCCAGCGTGTCGGCGATATTGCGCATCACGCCGCCGGGTTCGGTAAACAGAGACAACAAACTGCTTTCAAACATCGGGCGGACCTCCTCAATAGTCCGTGGCCGATAAAAGTCCACAATAAAGTTGATAATCAATTCCACGGCTAAAACGGTCAAAACGCCCAAACAAGTCCAACTGAAATAGGCTTCAAATCCGGAGATGTTAAAATGCACCAGACAAAGTTCCACGGCGGCGGCGAACATAATCAGGAATCCCATTATGTACCATGCTCCCACGGCCCGGAGCCAGCGGAAGGTTTTAGTTCTGGCCTGTCCGATATAAAATGCGCCGATAAACCCGCTGCAGCACATTAATAGAATAGCGGTGATTAAAGCCTGCATAGTATTTTTCGGAGCGGCTTTAATGCGGTCGATATTCTGCCAGTACGAGGCATAACCGGCCAGCATTGCCAGCAGTAAAACCGCCGCCAGAATTGTAATTACAAACGGCGCATACTTTTTATAATTAGCAAAAGCCCGGCCGGACGTAAACCGCACATCTTCATCTACATTAAAAGCGTGATGAGAAGTCTCCTTACGTTTTTCCAGCTCAATTTTCTCAATTTCCTCTCGCCCCGCGGCGGCGGCCAGCAGGCCGTAAATCAGCGAAGCCAACGAAAACAATGCGGCCACACAATAGACCGGAAACCCGATACTGAAAGTATCTGATCCGGCATAGCGGTCCCAAATCGTGCCAAGCGACAACACCAGCACGGCGAACCCGATAGCCGCCACGCTGCTGAACGTGGATAGTCGGGTCATGGTTTTAGCCCGCTCCCACGCAACCTGATACAGTTTTACGTTATTGTCCATACACATCTTTTCTGTTAAAAAATTTACTCTCCTCTACGGTACACACACACATCATCACTGAAAATATAGCACATAAAGTATAAATTCGCAATGTTTCATCCAAATTTTTTTCTCTTTTTATATTTTATGAAAGAATTCTAAAAAAAACCGTCGGAATATTTCATTATTCTGCGGTTCGGCAGTAAAAAAACCATATTTTTTATCTTTTTTTAAAAAAATATGTATTTGTCAATAGGATTTTAAAAAAACGGTGCTATATTCACTATGGCCGCAGGCTCGTTAATTTCAGGCACCTATACGCAATTTTCTCCTCTTCATAATTACTCCTCTAAATGTCTGAAGTCCGAGCCTGAGGCCATTTTGCGTAGTATGGAGCTTAACTTTGGAGTTTTTCAGTTGATGAACATTCAGGAAACACGATATTCGTATCGTGAAATTATACGTATTGCCTGGCCGGTGCTGGCCGGTTTGCTGATGCAGCAGATGATTGGCCTTACCGACACGGCGTTTTTGGGCCGTCTCAGTGAAACCGCCATGGGGGCCGCCTCGCTGGGGTCGATATATTATTTAGCGTTGTTCATGATTGGCTTCGGCTTCAGCAACGGCGGGCAGATTTTAATCGGGCGGTGTAACGGTTCGGGGACTAAGGGTGAAATCGGCCGGATTTTCTATTGCAGTTTATTGTTTTTGATGCTCATGGCAGTGGTTTTAATTGGAATATCCACCTGGGCGGCGCCGTGGTTTCTGAAACCGCTGATTAAGTCTCCGGCGGTGCTGAATGAAACCTTGGAGTACCTGAAATACCGGAACTGGGGCTTATTGTTCAGTTTTATTGCGGCCATTTTCCGGGCATTCTATGTAGGCATAACCCGCACCCGGATTTTAACGGTAAGCGCCTTGGCCATGCTGGTGGTGAACATGGTGCTGAATTATGCGTTAATCTTTGGTAAATGGGGCTTTGCGCCATACGGCATCGCGGGGGCGGCCATTGCCTCGATTATCGCCGAATTTGTGGCCATGCTCTGCTTTATCGTGGCATTCAGTTTTTCGGTAAACAAGAAGCGTTACGGCTTTAATCATTTTACGTTTTTAAATTTTAGCCTGCTGAAACGGGTCTGGAACGTCTCTATCTGGTCTACGCTGCAGCCATTTTGTGCGGTTGGCGTATGGTTTTTCTTCTTTGTCGCAGTGGAGCATCTTGGCGAGCGCACCTTGGCGTCCATCAATCTAATCCGTGGAGTATCCATGTTGCCGTGGGTGCTGATAAACGGGCTGGCCACCACGGGGAGTACCTTAATCAGTAATTTAATGGGGGCCGAAAAGCAGGGGCAGGTGATTCCATTGATCAAGCGAATTACGGGCTTGTCATTTCTGTTAAATCTGCCGTTATTCATTGCCGCCGCCCTTCTGCCGTACTGGACATTGCGTATTTTCACCGACAGTCCGGAGTTGATTCAAAGCAGTATTTCCGGTTTATATGTGGTTATCCTCAGTCAAGTTATACAAATTCCGGCTTATGTCTGGTTTTGTGCTGTCTCCGGCACGGGCAACACCCGGGCGGCATTGATTATTGAAGCGTTGACCTTAGTGGGTTATTCGGTTTCGGTGTGGTATTTTGTGATGTATCTTCAAGGTTCGGCGGCGGTTTGCTGGCTTACCGAAATCGTTTATCAAATTTTCGCCTTGTCATTTTCGCTATTGTTCTTCCGCTTCAGTCAATGGCGACTGCATAAAATATAACCCGGGCGGTTTTTCATCACCGTCCGAGCCGAATATCATTGTGTTAAAAAAATTACAGTAATTCGTCCACTTGATTAAAGCTCAAAAAGTTGGTAATATTTTTTTCGGGCGGAGCCGATGCTAAACAGGCGATCAAATCATTTTTGCGCAATTTATGTTCTTTAACAAGTTCCGCCAATAACGGTTCAAACACGGCATTCTGGCGGGCTTCATAAGCGTGAAAATAGGCATATACGCCGTAACTTAACGCCAACTGCCGCATTACGCCGGGATTCGGGCTGGAAAAATACAAGAGAGTCCGTCCCCGGTATGCGGCCGCCATTCTGGCCGACACTCCGCTGTCGGTCAACCCTACAATCGCCTTCACCGGCAATTTTTCGGTAGCTTTCACGGCATTCCGCACCAGCCATCCCCGCATGGGATTATCGGCGCACTCCACATCGTCCACTTTGGTAAAGTGCTGTTGACCGGCGCCCTCGATTTCGCAGATAATGCTGCTCATCATCTTGACCGACTCCAACGGATACTTGCCCATGCTGGTTTCGCCGGACAACATAACCGCATCGGTTCCGTCGAACACGGCATTGGCCACATCGCTGACCTCGGCACGAGTCGGGCGTGGATTGGTAATCATGCTTTGGAGCATCTGTGTAGCGGTAATGACCGGCTTATGATACTTCATGCACATATAAATCATGCGTTTTTGGATTCTCGGCACCTCTTCCAGCGGCAGTTCCACGCCCAGGTCGCCACGAGCCACCATCAAACCGTCGGCGGCGTTGATAATCTCCTCCAGATTGTCCACGCCCTGATGATTCTCAATTTTGGCAATAACGCCGATATGGCTTCCGGCGGTTTCCAGAATACTGCGTACCGCCATGATATCGTCTCTGGAGCGAACAAAGCTGTGTGCAATAAAATCGATGTCATTATCCACCGCAAAGTTGATAAATTCGCGGTCCCGTTTAGACAAAGCCGGCAGCGGCAGATTTGCGCCCGGTACATTTACCGATTTATGTTTTAAGATTTCGCCCTCATTCAGCGCCGTGGCAATAACCACCTTCCCGTCAATTTTATCCACTAAAAGTTCCAGTGTGCCGTCGTCAATCAAAATCCGTTGTCCGGTACGTACACAGCGGCTGAATCCGGCATAATTAACCGGCACTTCGCCGCCTTCGCCATCGGCGGAAAAAGACACTTTCTGGCCGTAAATCACCGGCAGCGGTTGTTCCAGCATTCCGGTTCGCACCTCCGGCCCCTTGGTATCAATCATAATAGCGATATTCGGAGACACCGCCCGAATATTCCGGATCATCATTTCGGCGTCTTCCGTGTTCATGTGTGCGGTATTTAAGCGAGCCACATCCATACCGGCTTCAAACAATTTTTTTAAAAAATCCACTTCGCAGTTAAGCGATGAAATCGTAGCAACAATCTTAGTTCTTTTCAACATTTATCTTCACCCGTCAACCCCATTTTCCAATCTTTTAACTTAAAATCCCTGCCGACGCAGAAAATCCGCCGCCAGCTCCAGCCATCGTTCCGCCGAATATCCTTTTGCCAAACCGATTCCGTGATGCCCTTCAAAGAAGAAATGCGTTTCGGTGGTAATATTCTGTTTTCGCAACGCATTGGCGAACCGCCATGAATTTTCCACCGGCACCAGCGGGTCATTCCAGGTATGCCATAAAAAAGTTGGCGGAGTCTTGTCATCCACCCGATTTTCCAAACTCAGATACTCACGCACCGGAGTAGACTCTGCGGTTCCCAGCAACTGTTCAAATGACCCGTTATGGGCATATTCCCCGGAATTAATCACCGGATAGCACAGAATCATGGCATCCGGTCGAGCCGGCAAATTATCGGCCTCATCATTGGCCACCACCTCAATAGAGTCGGCCAAAGTTCCGGCACAAGCGGCCAGATGGCCACCGGCGGAAAATCCGGCCACGGCGATTTTATCCTCTTTCATAGTGGTAACTCCGGCCAAACGGCGTAATATCTGCACCGCGCGTAAAACGTCCATCTGCGGTTCCGGCCAGCGTCGTGGCGCCACCCGATACTGTAATACGGCGGCATGGAACCCCAACTCGTTAAACTTTTCGGCCACCGGGTTGCCTTCCTCTTCGCTTCTCATCTCATATCCGCCGCCGGGCAGTACCAGCACACAACCTTTCGGAGTCGCCGAGTCGAGTAAAAACAACTCGATATACGGCTCAAACTCCCCGTTTGCCGCCGGATTATGTTCCCACAGCGGTAAAATCGTATTGCTCATAAACTCAGTCCAGATAAACCAGTTTTTTGGTCAGATATCCCACCAGATACAACGGGCCGGGCAAGTGGTCTTTTTGAATCGTTACCGTAAACAGCATCTGCTTACTCTTTAACAATAAAGGATTTCCAAAAACTTCACAATAAGACAATACAGCGGAATTGTCTTTTAATTCGTCGGTTAATTTGCCATAAGAATCATACGGCAGTTCGGCTTGAATGATATAATCGCCGTTGCCGGAAAAACCGGTGGCAATAATCTTGCCGTTATTTTTCTCCACAAAGCCGGTAATTTTCTCGGCGGCCTTCTTAGGATTGCGGCTTTCCGCCACCACTTGAACGGCCGCTTTGTATTCAGTCTGCGCCGCATTATTGCCGTCAAACTTCATTTCAGCGGTACTGCAACACCCGCTAAGCAGCCACGCCGCCATCCCGACTGCGCTAAAAACTAAAAATTTTTTCATTTTGTTCCTCAATTTAAAAAAAGCAGCCGGGCATTCCGACTGCTTTTCATTGTAATTATTCGAATTCAACCAATCCGATCTGCAACTGTTTATTCAGCCTGCTCAGCTTGCTCAGCGGCTTTTACTTCCAAATCCCGCAATGAATCACGCCCGTGATTCTGTACTTTGGTCAAATACTTATCCACTTGAACCTTTACCCGGTCAGCGGCCTCGGCCAACGCCTTGTACATATCAAAGTCTTCGGCACTTGCGGCGATTTCGTGTTGTTTTAAAGCCACCATTACGTCCACCCGGAAACGTGGCTTATCAAAATCCACCATAACCCGAATTGTCGAAACTTTTAAAGTTTTGTCTTCAAAAATCACATTAAAGCTGTCTTCAATCTGCTTCTTTAACAATTCCGTTATTTCCAAATGCTTGCCAGTTACAATAATCTGCATAAACCGGCCTCCTTTCGTAATTTAGAGTATTACATATTAAACCTTGGGCCTAAGTATACCTCTTTGGCCTGTTCGTCATTCACCAGATAGTCGCTGTTTCCTTCCAACAAAATTTTCCCTTGGCACATAATATACGCCCGATCCACCACGGCCAAGGTTTCACGTACATTATGGTCGGTGATTAAAATCCCCAATCCCTTCTTCTGCAACTGTTTAATAATCTCCTGCACATCATTTACCGCAATTGGGTCCACGCCGCTGAACGGTTCATCCAGCAGAATAAACATGGGATTGGTAACTAATGCGCGGGTAATTTCCAGCCGCCGCCGTTCGCCGCCGGAAAGGGTCATGGCCTTCTGCTTGGCCAGTCTGGTCAACTGCAGTTCGTCCAGCAGTTGAGTCAGCCGTTCCTTGCGTTCTTTCCTGGAGATGGCCAGCGTCTCTAAGATGGCCATAATATTCTGTTCCACCGTCAATTTACGAAAGATAGACGGTTCCTGCGCCAGATACCCCATACCCAGCCGGGCGCGTTGATACATTGGCATATGGGTAATATTCACACCCCGGAAGGTCAATTCGCCGTCATCAGGCCGAATCAACCCCATAATCATATAGAAGCTGGTAGTTTTACCGGCGCCGTTCGGCCCCAGCAGTCCCACCACTTCGCCGGGCTTAACATAAATGGTGGCATTATCCACCACGCAACGCCCGTGATAGCTTTTTCGCAGACCGTTGGCCATGCAGAGTATATCTTTATCTTCGTTCATAGCTCAATCCTCCATCCATCACTACTATAACACATCGTCAAGAACAAGCAAGCTCAAAATCCGACGAAATGCAAATTTTTTTCGTTTATTTTCATATTCCGTCAAAAGAGATGATTTTAATTCCTTTGCCTCTGGGTTCGGGGCTGCCGCTGGCTAAATCCACTTCCACTTCATCATTTTCGGTAATTTTCTTACCCTGCCCCAAGAGCGGCCGCACGCCGTTTACCTTCGGCATCCGGATCAGGCGTTCGCTGACAATATAGTCGGCCTGTTCGCCTCTGGCGGTAAATTCGGTTCCCGACTGGTCTTTGCCGGTAATCAGCACATTTTCGGTAAAGGACAATTTAGTTAAATTCTTTTTATCGCCGATACTCACCTGATTTGGCACGCTGTTCTGATAATCCGGTTCCAGCATCAGTTCGGGCGACAAACTTTCCTCGGTAACCGGTGCGGCGATTCCGCCGTCGGCCGTAGGAATTGCATCGCTCAGAAACGCCTGAAAACGACCGGCGGAAATCTGCGCTCTGGAGTCCATAATCCGCACATTATCCTTAAATTCCACCACATTGTTCCGCATATCAATCACGCCGTGTTCGGCGGTTAAACTGGAGTCTTCCAAATCGGCCTTGCCCGCCTCTGAAGTTTGTTCCAGCTGATTCAACCCGTCGGCCAACGCCACGCCGGTGGCTTTTAAACGAATATTATCATCGGCGGTAATTCTATCCAGTTCGGTACCGGCCGGGCCTTCAAAAAAGTAGGCGGTTAAGGTATCGCAGTCCAGTGCGCCTCTGGGGTCGCGGCCCTTAACATTGCCGCTGCACACAATGCGTTCCAGAGTTTTATCAAATTTGTCGCCGCCGGCGAGTGCACTTCCGCCCAACTCCGGCAATGTGGTATTTTCGCCTTTAGCGGTTAAGAATATCGTCATTTTATCACACTCAACATTAGCCAACGCATCCTGAATATGCACATTTCCGTTTAAAACGCAAATATTACCGGCATAATTCATATCTAAAACATCACAAGTCGCCACTGTTGTTGCCACGCCGGAAACGCCGGAGCGGGACTGTTGAATCATCACAATTTTAGCATTTCTGCTGATCAGCAGCCGCTGCGACTTCTGTTCCAGCACAATTTCCTCGCCCTCCAGCCGGTTTCCGCCTTGACTCACCCACGGTTGATTGCCGGCCAATACGATGGCGCCGGACTCATAGTCATACCGGACATTTTCCGCTTGACCTTCTTCGCCGTCCTTGCCGTAAAAATTAACGCCGCCCACACATTCAATCACCTCCACCGACTTGTTGGTGCCGGAAAATTCCATCCCGTTCATACCGGCGATACCGGTTGCCATTTTTCCGGCCTTGGTGCTGGCGGCATCGTCCTTTAACTTTATAATCATTTTATGCGCCAGCAGAGTTCCTCTGGAGTCATTAATCCGCACATTCCCGAACGCCTCGGCATAATTATCGGGATAACTGAACTGCATATTGTCCGCCAACACCACGGTTTGGCGTAACGAGCCGTCGACCTCCGGAATCTCCGCCTGAAGCCGGCACGCTCCGGCCGCCGTCAACCGCTGTTTATCCTGTTCCAAAGTAATTTCATCGGCGGAAAGCTCATTATTTCCACTGCGAATTGCCGGACGGTTGCCGGACACCACAATTTTTTGAGTTGCAAAATCATACTTGGCATATTCGGCATTAAGCGTCTGCTTATCCTCCGGTTTATCTCCGGTGGAGCGCACCAGCTTTACATTGCCCAAACACTCCAGCGACTCTACGCCGGAGACTCCGGCGGCCTGCGGAGACAATATACTTTTATTATTATCCGCCTCATTTTCCGGTTCCTGCTCATTTGCGCCGCCTAAAACAATAATCACCTTATCGGTAAAAATCTCAGCATTTCCGTCGCGCATTTTCACATTACCAAGCAGTTCAATGCGTTTTTTCCCAAAATCCACCACCATGGTATCGGCCCACACATCCGCCGACCGGTTAAGTTCCGGATTGGCGGCGGCTTTCAGCGGTGAATTGGTGGCAATGCACTCTTCAAACTCACTGCCGCCGAACCGCAGCCGGATATGCACATTCTGTTTAATGCTGATTTCCCTGGTTTCATAATTAGCCACAAATCCCACTCCGTCAATGTCCATTAACGGAGTCCGCACCTGAACAATTTCGGCGCCTTCGGCGGATTTCTTATTTGTATCCAACGCAACCTTATCGGTAAAAATCACCCCTTCACTGCCCCGGCGTTTAACCCAGAACCGTATTACATCGGCAATTGGAGCGGCAATCGTATAGATATCGCCGGTATCCACCATAATATCATCCACATCCACGCCGCTTCTAATCATATCGATAGTGGCCAACTCGCCGTTGAGTGCAGTTCCGGCGTTATTCAATTTCTGTGCCGACACCATAAATCGCACTTCGCCGTTGTTATAAAGCGGCATCCGCACATTCTGCGCCGACAAATTACCGAATTCAGCCCCTAATTGAGCCTGAACCGTACTTACGCCCGCTCCGCACAGCCATGCCGTCAGCAGGCAGATTTTTATCATTCTGCATTTCACTTGATATACCGTTCCATAAGTTCATCCCACCGATTCTGTTGCTTCAGCAGTATTTCAATCGCTTCTCTAACGGCGCCGCATCCGCCCGGCACACAAGTCCGATAGTGAATAAAATTATCCAGATATTCCGGAGCATCGCCCACGCAAACCGCTAATCCGGCGCGTAAAAACGGTGGAATATCCACTACATCGTCGCCGATATACATAACTTCGGCGGCATTAAGATTTTGTTCCAGCAGTAATTTTTCAAAACCGGCAAGTTTATCCAATTCGCCTTCATACACAAAGTCCAGCTTCAGTTCCGCCGCCCGCCGCCGATTAGCCGACGAACTGCGGCCGGACAAAATTCCCACCTTAATTCCGGCTCGTCTGGCCATAACAATGCCATGCCCGTCGCGTACATTAAAGAACTTGACTTCCTCATCCTGCCCCATACCGTACCCGATGCGGCCGTCGGTCAACACGCCGTCGATGTCCAGCACCACCGCGCGAATATTCTTACAGCGTTCCAACATACTCATAAATCGCCTTAACCTCTTTAATCACCTGATACGCCTGTTCAAAGCTCAAAGAATTCGGCCCGTCAGACAACGCTTTATCCGGATTCGGATGCACCTCAATAAACAACGCATCCAGCCCTACGGCGGCGGCGGCTCTGGCCAGCGGCGCCACAAACTCCCGCTGTCCGCCGGAGCAACTGCCGTTCCCGCCCGGCAACTGTACCGAGTGCGTGGCGTCAAACACCACCGGCACCCCGAATTTCTTCATAATCGCCAAACTGCGCATATCTACCACCAGATTATGATAGCCGAAAGTGGTTCCCCGTTCGGTAACCATTACCCGGTTATTACCGGCGGCGAGCACTTTTTCAATAGCGCCCTGCATATCTTCCGGCGCCATAAATTGACCTTTTTTGATATTAACCGCGCGTCCGCTGGCACCGGCGGCATGAAGCAGATCGGTTTGGCGGCATAAGAACGCCGGAATCTGTAAAATATCCGCCACCTGAGCGGTATCATGTACATCGGCCACTTCGTGAATATCGGTAACAATCGGCACATTGAGTTCATTTTTAACCTCCTGCAGCATAACCAGTCCGGCCATGCGTCCGGGGCCGCGTTCGGTATTGCCGCTGGAGCGGTTGGCCTTGTCATACGAGGCCTTAAACACGTAATTAACATCAAGTTCGGAACAGATTCGTTTCAGATACCGCCCGGTCTCCATGCATATTTCCAAACTTTCCGCCATGCACGGCCCGGCCAGAACGGTCAACTTACCATTTCCCACAATCACATTATCATTAATTTTCAACTGCATTTTTCACCTCGCATTTTCAATTCGGCCCGTTTCAAATCTTCCGGAGTATCCACGCCGACGCTCTCCAACCCGTTCACCACCAAAACTTGAATACCGATGCCGTTTTCCATAGCGCGCAACTGTTCAAGTTTTTCGCAATTCTCCAGTCTTCCGCCGGGCAGATTAACGAATTTCTCTAAAGTTTTGCGGCGATACGCATAAATTCCCCAATGTAAATATACCGGAGTATCATCGCCGCCGTCTCTTAAATAAGGAATCAGCGAGCGGCTGAAATACATGGCCCGCATATTAGCATCAAACACCACCTTTACCTTATTCGGGTCTTTCATCGTTTCCCGATCGGCCGGTACCGCCACCGTAGCCATCTCATATTCCGGGTGTGCCAGCATCAATTCCGCCAACCGGGCAATTACCGACGACGGCAACAACGGCTCATCGCCCTGTACATTAATAATAACATCGCAATCGGTATTGGCCACCGCCTCATAAATGCGGTCGGTACCGGAGTTATGGTGAATCGAGGTCATTACGGCATTGCCGCCGAACTTTTCCACCGCCTCGATTACTTTCTGGTCATCGGCGGCGATTAAAACCTCAGCAACCTTGGCCTCCAGCGCCCGTTCATAAACGTGCTGAATCATCGGTTTGCCGAGCAAATCCGCCAACACTTTTCCGGGGAAGCGACTGCTTGCATAACGTGCCGGAATCACGCAAATTACTTTATCCATTTTATTTATGGCCTTTCATCTTCAAATGCCTGTAAAAGTTCATCTTTCCCCACGGTTACAGTGCCGACTTTTCCCACCACCACTCCGGCGGCATAATTGGCGACCAAAGCCGCTTCCTCCGGCGTTGCCCCGGCACATAATGCCAAAGTATAAGTCCCGATAACGGTATCACCGGCGCCGGAAACATCAAACACCTCTCTGGCCTTGGTGGGAATCACCACCACCGGCTGCCCAAGGCGGAATAACGCCATCCCTTGAGCGGCCAAACTCACCAACAGCTGTTCAACATTCCAGGTTTTCTGAATCTGTTCCGCCACCTGAAGCAAGGCCTCATCGTCCTGCACCCGTCCGGCCGGCGATGTGTTTTTCCGGCCGCACATGGCAAACGCCTCTCCCCGATTTGGCTTCATGATGGTAATTCCGCTGACCGGAGCAATATTCCCCGGTTTCGGATCCAAAGCGGTAATAACCCCGGCCTCCTGCGCCACTTTAACCAGACTATCCACCAGTCCGGAACTAAGTACGCCTTTGGCATAGTCCTCAAAAATCACGGCATCCACTAAATGGTGCTTAATATCGTTAGACAATTTATCGAACAAAACGGACCGGATTTCATCATTTAAATCAAAAGTATCTTCATGGTCAATACGCAGTAGTTGCTGACCGCCGGCCAGAATGCGTTGTTTCCGGGTGGTTCTGCGTTGATTATCCGGCAGCACATTACGGCAATCGATACGATATCCGGCCAGCATTTCGCGCACCATATTGCCGTCGGAGTCATTACCCAGCACGCCGTAGGCGCAGGCACTGCCGCCCAGTGTAACGATATTGCGCATAACATTGGCGGCACCGCCCAAACAGCAGCTCTCTTTTTCGGCATTCACCACCGGCACCGGAGCTTCCGGCGAGATGCGTTGAGCATTACCCCACACATAAGCGTCCAGCATTAAATCCCCGATTACGGCCACTTTTTTCCCGGCAAAAGCGGCAACCACATTCTGTAAATTATGAATATCCATTTTATTTCAGCTTACCTTCGGCAATAGCATTTATAGTTTTTTCAACATCTATCTCTTTCGCTTCAGTAACCACGCCGCCCTGAGTCAGCCGGCCGGCCTGAAGTTCGAGTTCCCGCAATGTATCCCCCAGCATTTTAACCTGTTCACCGGTCAAATGTTTACTATTGTCATTGGCATTCATGTAGATTGCCAGTGCATCCATTTCGGCCAACAGCATATTAGCCTCCAGCGTCACATTGGGATTGGTGGCGGCCTTAATAATGGCTCTGAATCGCTTACGCACCCCATCGAATCGGCTTACGGTACGAATCCGGATAATTCTTTCCGCAAACAAATTGTCATTGTGCATCTGCATAGGAATCCATATTGCCACCATCACCTCAACAGCCACAATGCCAAAAAACAACGCCACGGCCAAAAACGCCACATAGTCGCGTTTAAATCTTGCCGTCATCATATCTCTTCGCACAATACCGCCTCCTGTTTTTATCGTCTAATGGTGCGATACGCCTGCGGCACCAAATATTTAATAATCGCTGCCGCCGGCAATGCGAAAATCATCCCGGTAATACCGGCAAAATAACCGCCCAGCAACACCACAATAATCGTTTCCAGCGTAGTCAAGCCCAACGCTTCGCCAATCACCGCCGGATAGAGAAAAAACTGTTCTACAATACCGTTTTCGATCAGATAAACGGTAAGAATTCCGGCGATTTGGAGTCCGCTCACCGAGTCGCCGCCTAACGCCAGCGTCACCAGAACGGTCAGCAGTGCGCTGACAATCGGGCCGATGTACGGCAACAACAGTCCACACCCGGCAATAAAGCCTAAAATCAGCGCATACGGCACATCCAGCAGAACAAAAAAGCTGGAATAGACAATAAAATCGATGGAAATTAAAATCAGATAGCCGCGTAACCAAGCCTTCAATTTATAAACTACGCCGCCGATAATGCGTTCGCCCTCCAGCAGGGTATCTTCACTGGCTTCGGGCAGCCACCGGCCGTTGAAAATCGTGCGCACCAGATAATTGCCGAAACTCAATCCCTTGCCGTGTTCGTCGGTATTCAACGCCACCGTCTTCAGGAACAGCGAGAAAAAGAACACGGTCAACAGCACATCCAGTAAAATCCCGGAAAACCACGACAGCATCCCCAGTGAAAACTGTAAAATACCGCCGGATTTCTGCAATAAAGTAGAAAAAAACTTCTGTTGTGCCTCCGGGTCATTTAAAGTTTTAGAAATTTCGTCCACGCCCCACGCCACCAGCGGAATATTTTGAAACTTGGCCTTAACATCATCCAAATCCCGTCTTAAATCGCTGATAAAATTCTCTTCCGCCGTCCGTTCCGGTGGTGGAATCACTTCGCCGGGCATCAGACTGCCATTGATATCATCGGCCATCACCTTACCGTCCTGCGTCAATTCGCTCTGTTTGCGGTCTTCCGCCCAGTTCCGCACCGTACTGCGCAAGCTGTTCACATAAGACACGCCGCCGCCCACCGCCAAGGTGCCGGCCAGCAGTAAAATCAACATCATTCCCGCCACGCTGATGGTGCAGGCCCGCCCCACCAGCATATTCCGGTGCAGCATCTCCGGAGTGGACAAATCGGCGGGTTCGCCGGAGTCATTACCCACAAACCGTTTTATTCTGCCGACCACCATACTGGTAATTTTGCCGCCCCGCTTACCCTCGCCCGCTTTAAACGGATGTTGTTTCAAGAGTTTGCGTTCCACCATTTTCTCAATCGGCAGACACAGATAGGCTAAAATAAGCCCAAAGATAACCGATCTTAATAATGTAGCGGTCAGAATAAACACTAAAAGCACAATTAAAGCCACGGCCAATCCGGTTCCGGACCGCACCAGCTTCAACCGCCGTTCACTTTCGGCCACCTCCCGCTGTTCCATGCCGTTAAACATCCCGTCAGGAATCTCCAACGCTTCGGCCAGTTCAGCAATCTGACTGCGGTGTTCCTCATCATAACTTCCGGCGGCTAAAGACAACCGCACCAGTCCGCTCACGGTCTGCCGCCGTTGAACCTCGCCCAAAGGCAAGAGATACATTGCGGCTTCCGGCGGAGCCATGGGTTCACAAAGCCGCAGATGATCGGCTAATTTTCCGGCGTCGGCCTCCGGGTGCTGATCGGCAATAAATTCATTAAAAGCGGTAACTGACCGTTCAGAAATCTTATCATTCACCGTCAACGCCCATTTCAGCAGGGCAATTAGCGAACGGTCTCTTTTGCTTAACTGGTCGGCGTCGGCGGCCTCAAACGGCAAAAATGCGGCAAAGCGGGCAAGTGTCTGGCGCAACGGCTGATTAAAATAATTTTTTACCCGTTCAAAACTAAACATTTACCCTACTCCCGCATTTTTTGTCTGTTTGCAAAAAGCGATTACAGAACGTGAACCACGCCGCTGCCGGACACTACATCGCCGATAACTTTGGCTTCATATCCGTTACCGGTAATAATCTGTACGGCCTGTTCCGCCTGTTCCGCCGGCACAAACCACACCATGCCCACGCCCATATTGAATACCCGATAGGCTTCTTCCTTATTCACATTGCCTTTTTCCACCAAAAACTTAAAGATTGGCGGTGCCGAGATCTGATCGGCATAAAAATTGACATCCACATTTTTGGGCAGGATACGCGGCACATTGTCATACAGGCCGCCGCCGGTGATATGGGCAATACCGTCCAGATTTATTTCGGTCATCGCCTGCTTAATAGCGGGCCAGTAGCAAATATGCGGCTTTAACAGTGCACTGCCGATGGATTCGCCCAATTCCGGAATTACATCATTCACATTCAGCTTGCAGACATCAAAAACGATTTTGCGAGCCAGACTGAAACCGTTGGTATGCAAGCCGCTGGACTTAATTCCTACGGCCTTGTAACCGGGTCGGATTTTTTCGCCGGTAATAATCTGATCTTTTTCCACCATACCGGTAATCACGCCGACCAAGTCAAAATCGTTACCGTACATACCGGGCATTTCGGCGGTTTCGCCGCCCAAAACGGCGCAGTTCACCTTTTTGCAGGCCTCGGCAATGCCGCATAACACCTGTTCATATAATGGCGACCGCAATACGCCGATGCCGATATAATCCAAAAAATAAACCGGTTCTGCGCCCTGAACGGCAATATCATTCACGCAATGGTTCACAATATCATGTCCCACGGTGTCATACTTTTCCATCATCATGGCAATCATCAACTTAGTACCTACGCCGTCGATACTGGCCACCATTACCGGCTGTTTATATTTAGTTAAATCAATCTGAAACAACCCGCCGAATCCGCCGATTGGAGCCAGCATTTCCGGTCTTTTAGTAGCGGTAATATCTTTTTTAACTTTATCCAACAGCGTATGTGCCAGGTCAATATCCACGCCTGCGGCCTTATACAAATCGCTTTTTGCCATAAAAATAACTCCTGTTTATTTTGGTATGTTAGTCTTAACATATAATGTAATACTGTTTTCAATTATTACAAGTCGCAACTTATTTCTTTCAAAGTTTGTTCAATTTTAACTCTGGCCTCTTCAATGCCCGCATCGCTTAAATCGGGGGGGATATAGAACGGCCCGGCCGCCACCAGCTTAATCCGGCAGAACGGTTTGGGCAGTTGAAAATTATCCCACGACTTTAACTGCCAGTACTTAGACGCATTAATGGCCAGCACCACAATCGGCCGGCCGGTCAGCATTGCCAAATGGATTGGCCCCTTGCTTAAAACATATTTTGGTCCTCTGGGGCCGTCCGGAGTAAACACCACATGGTTCCCGTTTTCCAGTTCATGCAACGCCTGCCGCTGTGCCGACGCCCCTTTTTTATTGGATGAGCCCCGTAAAGCTCTCACGCCGAACCGCCCGGCAAAATCCGCAATATACTGGCCGTCCCGCGACGGGCTGATTAACGCCACCGTCCGCCTGCGTACCTCATTCGGGAACAGTAACGGGAAGAAAATCAAGCGGTTATGCCATAACAGCGGAATAGCCGCCTTAGACTCCAATATCAGATTTTTCGGATCCTGCACCGTTACTTTACAAGTTGCCAGCCAAGCCCGCACCAGCAGTTCGGGGAACACATATATCCAGTCCGGCAATTTTTTAATATTGCGGAACTTCTGTTTAAAAAATCCCATTACAGTTCAGCTCCTTTACAAATTGAGTTCAGCACACACCTTCCGCACTCCGGAGTGCGGGCATGACACACCGCCCGGCCATGAAAAATCAACAAATGTGAAAAATTGGTCCAATACTCCTCCGGCAGATTGCGGCACACGATATCTTCGGCCAGCTCCGGATTACGCTCCTTAATAATCCCCAGTCTCATCAACAGCCGCTGAACATGAGTATCGGCCGGAAAGCCGGGAATATTGAAGGCGTTGCCTCGAATTGCATTGGCACTTTTCCGCCCCACGCCGGGCAAAGAGAGTAAGTCATCCATATCCATAGGCACTACGCCCTGAAATTTATCCCGTAAAATCAAACTTGCGGCATGCAGATTGCGGCTTTTGGTCTGATACAACCCTACCGACTTAATTATTTGGGCAATATCCTCCACCTTGGCGGCGGCGAACTTCTCTACCGTGCCATACTTGGCAAACAGCTCTTTTGTAACGATATTCACCCGAATATCCGTACATTGGGCGGACAACACCACCGCCACCAACAGCTGAAACGGCGTTTCATAGTCCAGCGGGCATTGGCACAAGCCGTAAACCTGAAATAATTTATCATAAATTTCAGTAAGTTTTTTTTGTAAAGCCGTATTTTTCCGTATTGCCATTAACGCTCCCCGGCCAAATTCACAAAATTCCGCAGTAATTGAATCCCGCACTCCTGGCTTTTTTCCGGGTGGAACTGCATCCCGAATACGTTGCCCCGACCGATGGCCGACGCATATTTCAGCATATAATCGGTATAGCCCAGAACATTCTCTTTATGGTCAACATCGGCATAATAACTATGTACAAAATAGAAAAAGCTGTTATTTTCGATACCGTTAAAAATTCTGGATTCCGGCCGATTAAATTCCAACTGATTCCAGCCGATCTGCGGTACTTTTTCGCCGTTTTCCCGGAACCTTTTAACCTGCCCGGCAATCAATCCCAATCCGGCTTCGCCGGGCGCCTCTTCGCTGGAGTCCAGCATCATTTGCATGCCCAGACAAATCCCCAGCAGCGGTTTCCCGGTAGCGGCAAACTGCTGAACGGCGTCCGCCAGTCCAAACTCGCGCAAATGCGTCATGCCCTCGCCAAAGTTGCCTACGCCGGGCAACACTGCCGCCTGATACTGCATTAAGTCGCCGGGCTTATTAACCACAGTTACTTCAGTACCGCAAAATTCAAACGCCTTGATAACGCTGAACAAATTCCCCATTTTATAATCAATTAACGCAATCACCTACACCACCTCAGCTTCCAGCTGTTCACCGGAGCGCACCAGCTGTTCATTTTCCACTCTAATTAAAATTGTACGCCGGTCTAAAATACCGAGACCCCGCATATTTTCGGCGGAGTCCACCACCACCATCTGGTCAATTTTTTCGGCCGCCATAAGTTCAAACAACTTGTCCAGCGGTTGTTCCGGAGTGGTAAAATTGGTCAGCGGCAACATCGCATCCGCCACCAGCATCCACTCCCATGCCGAATAGTCGGCGGCCACATTTTTCAAAGCGTCGAACGACAAAATGCCCTTCACCGTCCCGTCCACACCTGCCACGGGATAAACCAGCAGTTCCTGTTCCCGGAATCGCTTAAACGCCAGCGACAGCGGCATATTCTCCACCAGCATATCATTAGTTACGGTCATGGCCTGTACCACGGTCATATCCTTCATCACATCTTCAATTGTAACATCCCGTTCGGCCTCGCCGGACTTTTTCAATGCCACCTTCACCATAGCCGGCCCTAAAAACTGCACCACCAGTGTTGTAGCGGTAATCACATATACAATCATATCGCCCAAGTTCATATTTTCAGAAATCTGAACGGACTTCAGATTTTCGGCCGCCACAATACTAAGCCCGATTGCCACGCCGCCCTGCGCAAAAATCCCGATGCCCAGATACTTTCTCACGGTTGGAGCGCTTCCGGCGAACTTCGCCCCCAGCCACGACCCGGCCCACTTGCCCAAACTTCGCCCCACCACATAAACGAGTGCCACCAGCCACAACCACTGCGGCATCTGCCAAATATTGAGTCTGGCGCCGACGAACACGAAAAACAGCACATAAATTGGAATTGAAAAACTGCGCAGCAGCTTAAAAATCTCCTGACTTCGCCGCGGAGCAAAATTGCTTAAAATAAACCCGACCATCATGGCGGACAAAATCACATCCAAATCATAATAAGACGCCACGCCGATCACCAGTAAAATCACGCCGATGGATAACGCCACCGCCCGATCCGACTGCGCCTGATAGCGTAAAAACCCAATCAGCGTAAAAGCGAACATCGCCCCCAGTCCGATAGCGCCAAAAATTTCTATGCCCACCACCTTCAGCGACTCCAGCACACTGCCGGAGCTGCTGACTAAAAGTTGAGCCGAACTGGTCCCGATGCCATATAAAGTCAAAGCCAGCGCATCATCCAGCGCCACAATAGCGATAATGGCGGTAGTCATAATGCCCTTGGCCCGATACTCCCAAATCACATCAATCGTGGAAGCCGGATCGGTAGCGCTGGCGATAGCGCCGAACACGATGGCGGCGGCCAGACTTGCCGCCACATTAGCGGTAATCAAAAAGATAACTATATAGGACAAAACCGCCACCAGCAGACAGCAGACGACACCTTCGCCGAACAATATGATAATAAACTCCTTACCATATTTCTTAAACATATCCAAATGCAGTTCGCCGCCCACCAGAAAGCCGATAATGCCCAGTGCAAACAAGTTAAGCAGTTTCAAATTTTCCACATCGCCGGCATGAACCAGGCCGAACCCGGTATCGCCCAACAGCAGACCGATGGCGATATAGCCGACCACCTGCGGAAAGTGAATTTTCTGAAAGAACCACGCCCCGGCCATACCGCCGAACACGCACATCCCCAGCACCACCAGCACACCGGGCGAAAACTGCCCGACCACAGCAGATAAAAGCATAATTTACTCCATTTTACCAGTAAGTAAAGCGTGAAAGCTCCAGCCCTCCTGCGCCTGTAACAATGCGGCCAAGTACTCCTGAACCTTTAACGCTCTGGAAATCTGCGACAGTAATTTTAAATGAGTAGCGTGCTGATCTTCTCTGGCCGCAATCATAAACGCCAATTTAATTGGCACATCGTCTAAGCTCTCATAGTCCGGCACGCCGTTTTTCACCACACATGCGGCCAGCACAATATCTTGAACGGCATTGCATCTTACGTGAGGAATAGCCACGCCGTATCCGATCCCGGTGCTCATAAGTTCCTCGCGGTGATAAATTCCCCGTTTAAACTTTTCCGCATCCGTAACCTTGCCGGAGCGCACCACAAGGCTCATTAAAGCCTCAAGCACCTGACTTTTATTTGCCGAGTTTAAAATCAGCACATTTTCGATAGGCAGAGTAGCATTTAATGCGGCCAAAGACCCATTTAAGGAGTCTAAACCACTCAAATTATTTTTAACCAGCCGCTTTATTTCCATGCCGGACAAACCGGACAGCAAGCCGTCGGTCAAATATTGCCGCACCAGTTCCGGCGCCACTCTCAAATACTCCGCCGCCCCGTTTTCATCTGTTTTTTCCGGAAGTTCCATTTGCTGTTATAACCCAATCTGCTATGAGTAAACACTATAATAGTCGATAATGCAAAACCGGCTATATCGTTAATAATCAAAATGTTAAATTATAAAAGCCGCATAAACAAATGCAAAGTTTTTCAGCGTAAAACAATGTTTTATGCCTGGTCGCTCCGGCATTAACATGCCTCCGCTGGAAGCCTCCAGTGCATTATCGACTATAATAATTTGACATTAATATACCACCTTTTATAGTTCAATACCACCGCAGTAAGATATTTTTACCGATTTTTTCATTTTCCGGCAATTTCGCAAAGTTCCAGCCATTCCATGGAAATATCTTCCAATTCGTTTCTGGTTTCGTCCATTTCGCGTTGTAAATCGGCGGCTTGAGCGCCATAGTTGGCAAAAAAATCGGCGGCGGAGAATAATGTTTCAATCTCTTTGATACGAGCCTCCATTGCCGGAATCCGTTCTTCCAGTTCCGCCAAACGGCGTTGCTGTTTATTGTTCATTTTAATCCGGGTCGGCGGCGGCGGCGGAGTTTTTTCCGGCGGCGCCGCTGACATTTTAGATTTACTTTCCACATTTTTTTCAGCTTCGGCGGACTGAACGGCGGCAAGTTTCTGTACATAAGCGTCATAATCGCCTAAATTATAGAACCAGCCGCCGTTGCCGGGCAGAGCGATAATACCGTCGCACACCCGGTTTAAAAAGTAGCGGTCGTGACTAACCACCACCACACAGCCGTCGTAATTCACAATCGCCTCTTCCAGCAGGCGTAACGAGGTTAAATCCAAATCGTTGGTGGGTTCGTCCAGCACCAAAAAGTTGCCGCCGTTTTTAAGCACTTTGGCCAATGCCAGCCGGGAGCGTTCACCGCCGGACAAATATTTAATCTGTGTATTAATGCGTTCGTCCTCAAACAGAAACCGCTTCAGATAGCCCCAGATTGAAATTTTTTCATCGCCCAGAAACACCGACTCGCCGCCCTCGCCCAACTCTTCGGCCACGGTCAACTCCTCATTCAGCACCACTCGATTCTGGTCAATATAGTTAAAATTCACAGTATCGGCAATTTTCACCTGTCCGCCGGCGGGCTTCAACTGCCCGGTCAACATCTTCACCAACGTGGTTTTGCCGGTGCCGTTCGGCCCCACAATGCCGATTTTGCGCCCCGGAGTAAATTCAAAATCCAAGTGTTGAAACAAAACATTGTCACCAAACGCACACTTCAAATCAATCGCATCCACCACCTTATTCCCCAGATAAAAAGCGGGCGGAATCACCAGTTCCATACTGCCTTCCCGTTTGGGGCCGTTGACGGCGGCGAGTTCATTAAAGCGGCGCAACCGCCCTAAATTACGCCGCAGACGGGCTTTAGGCGAACGTCTCACCCAATCGACCTCTAAGCGTAAAAACTTATTGCGCTTAGCCTCCATTTGGTCTTCGGCATATTCGCGATCGGCCTTAGTCGCTAAAAAGTCGGCATACGAGCCGGGGCAGGAGTAAAACTTACCGTTGCACAGCTCCACCACTCTGGTGGCAATGCGGTCTAAGAAATAGCGGTCGTGAGTAACAAACAGGCAAGCCCCTTTAAAGTTGGCTAAAAAGTCCTCAATCCACGTGATGGTCTCCACGTCCAAATGGTTGGTGGGTTCGTCAAGCAGCAGCAGATCCGGCGACGCCATTAACGCTCTGGCCAAAGCCACCCGGCGTTTTTCGCCGCCGGACAAACTTTCGCAAGTACGCTCCAGCGGCGGCAAATGCAACCGTTGCGCCAAGTCATCTCTTTTAGCCACCAGATTCCAGCCGTCGTGCAGATTAAGCAGATGCTCCAGCTCCTCATGCCGGGCGGGCGCCGGATTAGTGGAATATTCACTCAGCCAACCGGCCAGCAGAGCCGCCCCGGACATTACGCAGTCGCCCACGGTTTGCGCGGGGTCTAATTCAAACTCCTGCGGCAGTTCGGCAATGCGGACATTGCGGGTAATGCTGATAGTGCCTTCCGCCACCTCCTGTTCGCCGGTTATCACCTTAAGCAGAGTAGTTTTTCCGCATCCGTTCCGTCCTACCATTGCCACTTTTTCGCCCTCATGCACGGCGATATCGGCGGCGTCAAAAATGGTTTGCCGACCGATGTTCAACATTAAACCGGCGGCCTGCCATAATACTTTGGTTGCCATCAATAAATACCTCGTTAAAATATTTTCTTTTTATTTTTGTATAATATAGCCTCTTTTTGAAAAAAATACTTGTCGAAATCGGTTTTATGGTGTAAATTTGTATTTGAACATAACGAAAGGGTGTTTTTTATGCGGATATTAAAATTTTTCAGCTTTATGCTTTTGGTAACCTTGCTGGCCGTGCTGACCGGATGTGCCAAAGAGGTGGTGGTTCCGGAGGTTTTACAACAGCCGATTAACAGTAATGTTTATTTGAACTGTAATATTTGGTATCAGAATCCTAAAAAGATTAACAGCCAAAACATACAGTCGGGGCGGATACTGCCCATCGGCACCATGGTTACGCCGACTTCGGCCTCGGAAAACCATGTTGCGTTCACCGATGCCAACGGCGTGGATTATTATATTGAGTTTGATGCCGAAGACATGATGATTCCGGTGCAGGAGTATATTCGCCGGATATTCACCATCACGCCGCCGGACGAGTTGTTAAAGGACATTCCGCCGGATCACGCCGCCCGCATCAAAGCCGGTCAGGTAGTGCCTAAAATGACCCGCAGTGAAGTATTGCTGGCGTTCGGTTATCCGGTGGCGGGGCGTACGCCGTCGTTAAAAAACAGCAGTTATTTGTATTACACCTCGCCGGAAAGCGTGTTGTATGTAGTGTTTGAGGGCGATAAAGTCCGCCGGGTTTTCCAGCCGTAACAGATATATTTGAAATAGAAATGGTTCAGTAAAAATATGCAGAACAGAAAAACCATAATTGTTACCGGCGGCGGCGGATTTATCGGTTCTCACTTGTGCGAACGCCTGATTGCGGATGGTAACGATGTAATTTGTATTGACAATTTTTATACCGGCAGTAAACAGAATATTGCTCATTTGCTGGGGAATCCGGCTTTTGAGCTGATTCGGCATGACATTACTCAGCCGTTGCTGTTGGAGGCCGATGCGATATATAACTTAGCCTGTCCCGCTTCACCGGTGCAGTATCAGAACAACCCGGTGCATACGGTGCGTACCTGCGTGGCCGGGGCGATAAACATGCTGGATTTGGCCAAACAGTTGAATGTGCCGATTCTGCAGGCCTCCACCAGTGAGGTTTACGGTGATCCGCATGTTCACCCCCAGCAGGAGTCGTATTGGGGCAATGTAAACTGCATCGGCCCGCGGAGTTGTTATGACGAAGGCAAACGCTGTGCCGAAACCTTGTTTTTTGATTATCATCGTGAATGCGGCTTAAATATAAAAGTAGTGCGGATATTTAACACTTACGGCAGTAGAATGCGGCCGGACGACGGTCGGGTAGTAAGTAATTTCATTGTGCAGGCACTTAAGAATGAACCGATTACCATTTACGGCAGTGGCAAACAAACCCGCAGTTTCTGTTATGTGGACGATTTGGTGGAGGGCTTGGTGCGGATGATGAATACGCCGCATGAGGTAACCGGCCCGGTCAATCTGGGAAATCCGGGCGAATTTACCATGCTGGAATTAGCCGAATTAGTGCTGGAATTAACCAATTCCAAGTCAAAAATTATTTTCTGCCCGTTACCGGCGGATGATCCGATAAAACGCCAGCCGGACATTACGCTGGCAAAAAGTTTGCTGCAGTGGAGCCCGGTGGTGGCGTTAAAAGAAGGCTTGCAGAAGACCATCGAATACTTTGCCTTAACGCTTTAGTTTGCGGCCGGAAAGGAGTTGAGATTGTATGAATAAATATTGTACACAGTTTACGGCGGCGGAACTGCTGGCGGCCACGGGGGGTAAATTTATCAACTCCGCATTTCCGGGGGCGTTGCAGTTGGCCACCGACAGTCGGAAAGATTGCGCCGACAGTTGCTTTATCGCCTTAAAAGGCGAGTTGTTTGATGCGCATGAAACGTTGGATAAGGCCATTGCCCACGGTGCGGCATGTCTATGTATAGAAGAAAGTTCGCAGGCACGGGTTCCGGGCGATTGTCAACTGCCGATTTTAGTAGTGCCGGACACCATGAAGGCGTATCATGCCATAGCCCGGTTTCATCGGTTGCGTTTTCCGGCCTTACAGCTGGCGGCGTTGACCGGCAGTGTGGGTAAAACCAGTGTAAAAGAGATGATAAAAGCCATTTGCCTCAGCCAGTGCGATGCCCCGGAACAGGTGCTGGCGACCGAGGGAAACACCAACAATCACTTTGGCGTAGCGGCCAATCTGCTCCGCTTAACGCCCCGTCATAAATATGCGGTGATTGAACTTGGCACCAGCGGCCCGGACGAAATTGCGCCATTGTCGCAAATGGCCATGCCGCAGGTGGCGGCGATAAACACGATTGCGGCGTGTCATTTGGAACGCTTGCACACGCTGGCGGGGGTAGCCCATGAAAAGTCGGCGATATTCCGTTATTTAGCCCCCAACGGCACGGCGGTTTTTCCGCAAAAATGTGCTGAAGTTGAGATTATAGCCGCCCATGCCAAACCGTTTACCGCCTTGCGTTTCGGTGAAAACGGCGATGTAAGCAGTACCTATTTAGGCGGTAACTTATACGGCAGTCGGGTGCGTTTAAATTTTGCCAAACGGCATCAAACGGTGGAATTTGACTGGGCGTTATCGGGGGTGCATCAAGCGATGAATGCCGCATGTGCGGCGGCGGTCGGTTTGGCATTAGGCTTCACGCCGGAGCAAATTGCCGACGGCTTACAGCACACCACGTTACCGGGCATGCGGATGAACGTAGTAAAGCGTGGCCAAACTAATTGGATTATGGATGCTTATAATGCGAATCCGGCCAGTATGCAGTCGGCATTGATTTGGCTGTCTGAATTTGCCGACCCGCACCATTTACTGCTGGTATTGGGCGACATGCTGGAATTGGGCGGGCAGGAGCTGGCGGAACATGCGGCGATCCTGGACTCCTTGCGGATAAACTTCCCCACAGTTCCGGCGATACTGGTCGGGAGTCGTTTTCAGGAGGCGGCTGGTCAACTGCCCGCTTTTGCCAACTGGCATCTTACGCCAAACAGCATCATGGCGGCGGAGTTGGCGGCCAAACTGGTCAAGCCGGGTTACACAGTGCTGGTAAAAGGGTCACGAGGTATAAAACTGGAAAGCGTCCTGCCGAATGAAGAGTGAACTATTCAAATTAATTCAAAGCTCTGAATATACGCTGTTTTTCACCGGAGCTGGCATCTCCACCTTGTCCGGCATTCCGGACTTCCGCAGTGCCAACGGCATATACAGTAAAAAGTGGCATAACATTCCGGTGGAGGAGGTTCTGAGCATTGACTGCTTCCGTCAACATCCGGAGTTGTTTTACGAATGGGCGCAGGACTTTGTCTATTCAGCGGATAAATTTGCCCCGAATGTGGTGCATAACGTAATTGCGGAGTTGGAAAAGCGGAACCTTTGCCACGGCGTATACACACAGAATATCGACCGTCTGCATCAGCGTGCCGGCAGTAAAAAAGTATATGAACTCCACGGCAGTGCGGCTACATATCACTGCATAAATTGCCATGCGGCGTTTCCGGCAACTCAAATTGACCCGGTAGCCAAGCAGTCAAAAGTCCCATATTGTCCGCATTGCCACGGCCCGATTAAGCCGGACATTGTATTTTACGGAGAAATGCTGGATGAAAATTTGCTGGCACAGGCCGATAAAGAGTTATCCCAAGCGGACTTGCTGATTGTATTAGGCAGTAGTCTAACGGTATATCCGGCGGCGGCGATGCCGCAAATCACCTACCGTTCCGGCGGCAAAGTGGTAATTGTAAACGCCAACCCCACGCAGTTTGATCAATTTGCCGTATTGCGCTACAGTGATTTAGCCACGATTTTTGAGCAGTTGCAAACGGATTTAAACGGAGCATAAAATGGCCGGCGAGGATTTTTTCCAAATAGGTCAACGCCCTCTGACGCAGGCCGAAGCCATGTGCCGGGCGGTGTTTTTGGATTTTGACAATCCGAACCGTCCCCGTCGGGTTCCGGTTGTCCCCGCCCCGACGGAAGAGGAGTTAAGCAAAGAGGCGATAGACCGTATTTTAGCCACCTTAAACGATGTTTTTGCCGAGCAGGAGATTCAATTTTTCACCGAACCGCCGCCGGGAGACAACTATTACACGATAAACGTGAATGGCGACTCAAACACCGCCGAACCGACGCCGCCCCGTTCCGAAGTTGTCGATATCGAAGCCACCGAATTGCAGACCGACACCGAGCGGCGAATAGTAGATGCCATTGCCGCCCGTGCCGAAGCGATGCTGAAAAAAAGAAATTATTGAATAATTTTACTAGTAAACGGAGTCATACTGCCGCCGCCAAGTTCCGCTGGAACCGGCAAAACATGGCCGGAGGTATTTAACAGTAAAACCGTTGGCTCATTGGAGTCCAACTTAAACAAATTATAAGCGTGTTCAAAATCGGGATGCACTTCGGAGCGCACAAAACCTAACGCTTCCAACTCCGCCGCCCAGCGGGAAAACTCGCTTAACGCCACTAATGCCGAGCCATCTAAAACGTGTGCCTGCCAAACACTTACGCCATGCATTCCGCTATTCAGATAGGCCTCCATCAGCCGCATTTTCCAGCGATCCGGTGCAAAACCGCCAATCTGACTGCTCTCATAGTTCCAAATATAAACTTCGGCGGGAATATACTTAACCAGCGGTGATAGCACGTCGTCCATATGGCGGAGCTCCTTCATGGTGCCTTGATAACCGGCCCCGGCATATTGAATATTCATATTCCGCATCGACTTCCAGTCCACGCCGTAATTTTTCCTGGTCATATCCCGGTACGGCGGTTCGTCGTATTCATAACCGGAATAAACGGTCAACGCCATATTGCGCAGTGCTGGGTCTTCGTCCATGGCCTCTCTGGTCAAACGAGCCGTCAGGTTGCTTAAATCGCAGTGATACTGCACCCATTCATCGGGATAATCCGCTAAAATCTGTTCCGGAGTCAACACGGTATCGCTATGCACAAAACTGCTGAATTTCTTCCGGTTATATTCGGTCAGATCGCCGACAATTTTGCCACGCTTAATCGCCCCGGATTCGGCGTCATAAATCACCATCTGGTGGGGTTTTCCGGCGGTCAGATAGTGCAGATAGCCTTGTAAAGCGGCTTTGTAGGCGGCGGGATTATCCACAAAATGCTGTAAAGAGAGTTCCACATTTTCCGCTTCCGGCGGCAGAGGATGCGTGGCATAATACTCCAGCATTTTTCCGGTAAAAAACGCCACGCCCTGCTGAGTCTTAAACTTGGCGGCATAATCGGCCACGGTACCGGTCAACGTTTTACCGTCCACAATTTCGCCTTCCATACTGTAAAAGCTGTTGACACCGGCGGCGGTCAACTGGCGCATAAAGTCCGGCACAAACTTTGAGTCCAGCCCGGTAAAATACCACACCGCCACAATGGAGTTTTTGGGCGACACCCGATTTAATTCGGGATAAACCTTCACTTTAAAACTGCGTTGATGCACCGTTGCTCCGGCGGCATCGTGTACGGAAATATCTAATTTATGAATTCCGGGTTCGGCCTGCACATCCAATAGTAACGGAATCCAGACTCGTTTTTGCTTGGAGTAATCTTGATTCGGCAGCGTTAAATCCAACTGGTTGCCATTCTGCACGGCGGCCACCGGAGTAACCGACTCGCTTAAATTCGGCACGGTGGGATAGCTCCCGGTTACAGCGTCCACATACTGCACCTTTTCGGGTAAGGTTACACCCACATTCAGTTCGCCGTTCACCTTAGTTTCCGGCAGTTCCAGCACCACAAATTGCGCCAGCTTGGTTGGCCAGCAAACGGGTTCCTGCCTTGGCCAAACCTGAATGGGGGCCGGTTCCCGCTCTAAAATCCGTGGAGCATTTTCGGCCTGGCTGAATTGCAGATTCCGGATGCTTAATTCAACGGCATTGCCCTCTTTAGACTCCGCCCAAAACCGCCCGAACGTCAATTTATCGCCCGCCTTCAAGCCGTCGCCGGAGAGCGGTTTAAGCTCGCTGACCGGAATAGAAATTTTATACCATTTATCCGGCATAAAGTAGCTGATGGCGTTGGAGTCGCCAAAATAGACAAACACCTCACGCTTGGTGTCATTTTGCTGAAAAGCGAACACCACATATCGAACCGGCTCGGCAAACGTACATTTCCACTCTAAACTGAGTTGTAAATTGTCGGCCACGGTAATATCAAGCGGAGTTTCGATTAAAATTTTCCGTTCCGTGCCGGACTTCGTCATACTAAACGGCACATTAGCCGCCGCGCCCATCACCTCCACGGCCAGCCAAACTAAAAAAGTTGCAAAAAATAATAATTTTTTCATGTATAAATCCTTTTAAAAAGACTATAACCGCAAATAAAAATTTGTCAAGCCGGGTTGACAAATAATTGCGGATAAAAAAGGAGTTAAGAGTTATGGATTCAGTATTATTTACCGGTTGTCATGTAATTTTCAAGAGTGTTTATTGCGGTTTTGCCGCCCAAACCGCCGAAGTTAAGCTGGATGGTTCCACCGAATTTTTTGCCGACCCGCAAACCCCGTTACAGCCGATTTTTGCGAACACCGTACAAAGCCGGATGACAGTGCAGGCCGAAGTAAACCGCACCGGCGGCCTGCAAAACTTATTAAACAACGGCAAACTGTCAGTTCCGTCCCCGGAAACCGATTTGCTTACGCAGTCCGGCGAGCTGATTTTATTAAGCGGCAACCTGAAATTTGCGTGGAAATTCCCACATGCACTTATGTCCGGCAAGTTCAGTCAAAACCTGACGGCGGCGACCTCGCTCAAACTGGAGTTTATTATTCAACCGCAAGCCGACCGTCTGTTGGGCGAATTTATGGCTCCGGCCGACTCGCTAAAGAGTTTATTGCCCGTTTATCATCATCACACCACGGCGGAGATTGAAAATTTATTGCGGAATTTCCTGCGCAGTCAGCTCACCCTCCCGACTGATTGTGAAATTTATCATGCCCGCACCCCGGAACGCTCCGGCATAAAAATCGCCGTGGTGTCCGAGACCGCCGCCCCCGCCCCAGATTTCCGTAATCTGAATTTGACTCTGCTGATTCGCCATAGTCAATACCCGTCATGCACGCAAATGTATGACCGTTTAATGGCGATTTTTCCAGTTTCCCCCGTTAATTCCGCAATTTCCGGTTTAACTTTCGTATCCGCCGCCGCCCCGTTCTGGAGTCAGGGCTGTTATGCGGCGCAAATCGATTTACACTTACAGTTACAAAAAAAGCAGTAACCCAATAAAAAAAGGAGAGTTTTTACGCTCTCCTTTTTTAATTGCTACGATTTATTTCGCCATTTTCTTTAATAATTCAGTACGTTTGGCCGAATAATCCACCCAGAAATCCGGTTGCGTTAAATTCTTGTAAATGTATGGCCGCAACTCTTTAACCAGCTCGGCAGTGGCCGGATTTTGCTCCGCCATATCCAGAATCAGATAGTCGTTCAGGCCGCCCTGCCACTCAAGCCAGCGGCGGGACTGCACCGGTACGCCGTTGGGATTATTGTAGAAAAATCCAAAGTGGTCATTCGGGTTAAGTGCGCCGCGGGTATTGATATAATATGTGGTCCAGTAACTGCAGTTCTGCATATCCCACACAAAGGACAACAGCGGCTGTTGGCGGAAGGTCCGGGCGGGATTGCACGGCACCGGCCCGCAGGAGTAAATCCAGTATTCAGACGGCAACTCCTTTACCTGCTTTAACTCTTCCTCAAACTGATAAGTGTACGGCGGAAAAATCCATCCGGCGGGGCACCAAACGTCCAGATACGGGGCAAATTTAGCCACAATTCCCGGTTCTTTATTCAAGCAGTCCGAAAAAATCTGTACCTTCGGATTATACTCTTTAATCGCCTTGGCCGACTGGTAAAACTCTTCCGACAATGTTTCGTCATAAATTTCCAAATACCAGTGCTTGTAATCCACCCCTTCTTCTTCAAACATGGCCACTAACTTATCCAGCCACGGCTCATACTCTTTTTTCCAGCCTTTATTAACATTCACAAACCACACTTCCAGCAGGAAGCAGGGTTCAATATCCGGCACGGCCTGCTTAACCTTGCGGATGGCCTGCCGGTATTTGTCAAAATCCCAGTCAATTTCCGGCTTATTGATTACGTTCAAATCGCCTAAATGAAAGGTATTTACCCGGCCGTCCGCCAGTAACTTCAACTTCACCGGGTCATTGGCGCCCATGTAGTCCCAGTGGAAAATCTTAATCGGCATATTTTTGGGTAAATCCACATTCACCACGTCCAGAATAAACGGCATTTCCTGTACCGGCAGTTTGGGATTGAACGGCTCCAGTTCCAGCTCGCCGGCAAACTCACCGGGAACCGAGGTATTAAACTGCATCAGCACGCCCACGGTTTCATTGGCGCCCAAGTGTATAAAGTCATTATTTTTCAATTCCAGCGGATAATCCGGAGTTTCGTCCACCTCCAGCAGCTGGAACATTTTGCCGGACTCCGCCGCTTTACCGTTAAAACGCACGGTAATATTTTCGGGGCGACTGGTATTATTACGGATTAAATATAAAAAACCGTCCGTCGCCTGATTCGGCATGGTTACGGTGTAGGTGGAATTATCCGCCGCCATAATGGTGGAGTAGTCATATTCCGTAGCCGACGGCACGGCGGTAACAGAAATCCCTTTAGGTAAAAAATCATTGGTAACGGTAAAGAAATGCCCCAAATCATTGGTATTATTCATTCCGGTTACTGTAGTCAACCAATTTTGAGCAGTTTTAAATTCCGGTTTTTTCGCCATATTGGGGCTGGAAAGCGCCAAAGCATTCATAATCTTTCCGGCGGTCATTACCGACTCCATAGAAAAATTATTAAACTTATCCGGCACCGACAAATTCAGTTCGGGCAACGCCTTGGCGTCATGCGGCTCCGTACTTACCTGCACATTGGCCGCCGCCATCCAGGTACCCGCCGCCTTATACTCCATACCGATACCGCAACTGAAGAAACTTTCGTCAAAAATGCGGTCCAACTCTACTTCTATATGTTGCCATTGATACGGCATATTTTGGGCATTAACCGCCTGCATCCGCCGCATAGCGTTACCCCATTCATCATTTTCGCCAATCACAATGCGCACTAATTCGGGATTATTGCTGATAATGTCGGCGGACAAATAGAGTTTTTTAGCGTCTTTCAACTCCGCCGGCAATAAATTTTTAATGTAGAACAGCCAGCTTTTATTGTTTGGCGAAAACAGCACCGGCACCTTGTCCTTGCCGTCCACCGCAGAAAATTCAGTTATTACCCCCTGCCCGTCGCCCAGATTCCGGATCTCCCAGCCGTCGAATTCCCCGGCATACATCGCCGCCGCCCACGCTGCGATTAGCAGCATCAATAATTTTTTCAAAATAAAAAACCCTTTCTCTTTTTAGCTTTAGTATTGAACTACTGTAACATGGTATTTTTGTTTTTCAAATCAAATTTTATAAATTTCAATCGTTTTTATCGATTAAAATAAATCAAATGAGTTGTTTTTTTTTAAATTGGCGATATCTTATCGAAAAGAATAATTATTGAGGTATAACAGTGTTTAATATAGTTTTAGTAGCGCCGGAAATTCCGCAGAACACCGGCAATATCGGCAGATTATGTGTCTCTACCGACACCAGACTGCACTTGATTAAGCCGTTGGGCTTTTCTTTGGACGATAAATACTTAAAGCGTTCCGGCATGGATTACTGGCAGTATCTGGATTTGCGGATTTATGAAGATTGGCAGGAATTTTTAGCCATAAACCAGCCGCAACATCTGTATTTTTTGTCTACACATGGGACAAAAAGTTTTTGGGACGCCAAGTTTAACGACGGCGATTTTCTGGTTTTCGGTAATGAAGGCCACGGTCTGCCGCCGGATTTTTATGAAATATATAAAGAAAATCTGCTGATTATACCCATGACGGGTAAATTTCATCGCAGTTTTAATTTAGCCAATTCGGTGTCAGTAACCCTATTCGAGGCATTGCGGCAGAACCGCTGAACGGCAAAAAGTCAGGAGTTTGAGCTATGAACAACATGAACAATTTCAGATATTTTCAGTCTTTAAACGGCGTTGGCGGCGGCTGTGGCGGGTGTCTCCTGTTTCTGCTGCTGCTGATTTTACTGCCGATATTGCTGATTGCCAAACTCTTCAATCTGCAAAGCAAATTCACCTTTGCCTCCCGTCCGCCCCAGAGTAAAGAAACGCCGCCGCCCTCCGGCGGCAAATCATCATCGTCAGATGACATTATAGATGTGGAAGCCCATGAAGTCCCCGACGACCGCCATAAGCTGAACCACTAACCGTTCAAGCCCCTCCCGACAACCATGCCGATTTAGTTAGTCGATTATGCACAGGTGATTTTTAGTTAGTCGATTATGCAAAAGGTAATTTTTGACAGACAGGCATATAGTCGGTTTAGCATGAGCGACTATTTACGCCCGGTTAAGAAGAACATATTCATAACTCCTTTACCCTTAACCTCCAGCGGTTCACGGGGCAAAAACTCAAACTGCTCTTTAACCAGTTGATAGGAACTTTCGGACACATTGATTTTCATTGGTTCGGAATTACTTTCCATGCGGCTTGCCGTATTGATGGTATCGCCAAAAACGTCATAGATATATTTTTCCATTCCCACAATACCGCCCACCACTTTTCCAGAGTGTATCCCCATCCGCATCATCCACTTATACTGGCTGTTCCGATTGCGTTCCTCAATAAACTGCATCGCTTCCAGTGCCGACTTCATAATATTGGCGCAATGATTCACGCACGGCACCGGCATTCCGGACACGCTTAAATAGGCGTCGCCGATAGTTTTTATGCGTTCGCAGCCGTTCGCCACAAAAATGCGGTCAAAAGCGGTAAAAATTTCGCTTAATTCTGCAATCAATACGCCCGGTTCCAGTTGACTTGAAATAGATGTAAACCCAACGATATCAGAGAAAAACACCGTAACATTTTCAAACAGTTCCGGTGCGCTGGTTCCATTTTTGCTTAAATCCTCAATAACCCGTTCCGGCAAAATATTTCGCAACAACTTAGCCGAGCGTTCCTGTTCTTCACGCAGATTTTCGGTAACTTCCATCAAGCGGATATTGGCGTCGGCCATAGCATATTTCTGTTTTTCCAGTTCTTCGGTCTTGGCGGTAAGTTGTTCCCGCAGTTCCAGCAAGCTGACGCTAGCCTCGGCCATGGCAAATTTCTGTTCAGTAAGTTCGGTGCGTTCTTGAATCATGGTTTCCCGTTCCCGCAGCATTTTTTCCGACACTTCCTTAAAGTTGGCCGTGCGGGTTTTAAACGCATCCAACTCATTTTCATAACGTTTCTCCTCTTCGCCGATTATTTTAGTAAAGCGTTTGTATTGAACAAACAACATCACACTCAGCGTTAAAGAAAGCGCAATAAAAATAAAACCGGTAACCATCCACACAGTCTCAGTCTCCTGTTTTGGGCAAAACTTCACTCCACGGGCGTTTATAGAACTCGCTTTCAGGTGCAAACACGTTAAATTTAACGATATGCCATAATGCCGCCACGCCGTCTTTCCAAGTAATTTTCTTACCTTCGTCATAGCGACGCGGACGATACGAAATCGGTTCCTGCCAAATACGCAACATCCGTGCGGCGGCCAACTTAGCGGTCATTTCCACCTCGATGCCGAACCGTTGACTGGACAAATTGAGATTCTGAATAACCTCTCTTTTAAACGCCTTATAGCAGGTTTCCATATCAGACAAATTAATATCGCTGAACACGTTGGAGAAAAAAGTCAAAAACTTGTTCCCCATTTCATGCCGAAAAAACCTCACCATCCCCGGCGTGCCCATAAATCTGGAGCCATAAACCACATCCGCCTGATTTTCGATTAACGGTTTCAATACTTTCGGATATTCCGCCGGGTCATATTCAAAGTCGGCATCCTGTACAATCACAAACGGCTTAGTTGCCTCGGCAAATCCCCGAATCAGCGCCGCGCCTTTGCCTTGATTCACCGCCTGATTAAGCAATTTAACCCGTGGATTATCGGCAAAAGTCTGTAATTTTTCCCAACTTTTATCTTTACTGGCGTCATTAACGGCAATCACTTCGCCCACTTCTGGGCGAGCCAGCACGCTGTTCAACAGTTGAACAATGGTATTTTCTTCATTATAAACCGGCACAATGACCGACAAACATTGATTTAATTCCATAACTATTTCGTCTTTCCCAACTCTTCCGAACGTTTTGCCGCCTGAATCACCGCACCCGCCACGCAACTGCGGAACGCATGTTTATCCAGTTCAGCCACGCCTCTGGCGGTGGTTCCGCCTGGAGAAATCACCTCATCCCGCAAAACCGCCGGATGTTTTCCGGTTTCCTGTACTAACTTAGCCGCGCCGATTACGGTTTGCACCGCCAGCTCCTGCGCCAAATCCCGTGGCAAGCCCTCTTGAACGCCGCCGTCGGCCAGCGCCATAATAAACTCAAACACATACGCCGGGCCGCTGCCGGACAATCCGGTAACCGCATTCAGTAGCGGCTCATTCACCGGTTTAGCAATCCCGATGGCGGACAATATGTATTGAACGATTTCCAAATCCGCATCCGTCAAATTTTCGGCGGCATACGCACTGGCGCCTTCGCCAATCAAAGCCGGAGTATTGGGCATTACCCGCACAATTTTTTCTGCTCCGGTCAGCTCCCGCAATCTTGCAATCGGCACGCCGGCGACAATAGAAATAATGAATTTATTTTGGAGTAATTTAACGCCGCCGCACATTTTTACTGCGTCGGCCAGATATTGCGGCTTAACGGCTAACAAAACAATATCGGCACAAGTTAAAAAAGTCTCCGGAGCATCACTGCAAATATTTTTCACGCCGGTAGCATTAAAAAACGCGGCGGCGGCTTTGCAGTTAACATCAAAGGCATAAATGTTTTCACTGTTTTCCGCCGAGCGTTTAACCAAGCCTCCGGCAATAGCGGACGCCATTTTACCGGCGCCTAAAAACATAATTTTTTTATTCATTTACAAACCATCCTAACGAGTTGCAGAATAAATATAAAGAGCTAAGGTAAAAACACCTGCGCCATAAACATACCAGGCGAACCATTGCAGTTTACCACGATTAAGCATTCCCACCAAGACTTTCAACGACCCATATCCGACAATGGCCGACACCGCAAATCCGATCATCCAGTAAATCCACGGTGTATTGCTGATAAATTCGGGATTTTTAATGCAGTCGAGACTTTCCAGCAACACGGCTCCGCCGATGGCCGGAATCGCCAGCAGGAAGGAGAATTGAGCGCAGTCAATAGTTTTCAACTTCATTTTCATTGCCGTGGAAATGGTACTGCCGGAACGAGAAATTCCCGGAGCGATGGCCACGGCCTGTGCCAATCCGATAATCAGTGCCTGTTTCCATGAAATAGCGTCTAACGGCACGGCCGCCGCTTCTTCTTCCGGCGAGCGTTTGCGCAAGCCGACCAAAAGCAGGGTTCCGGTAACAAAGAAACCGATGGCCGGAATCCATAGTGGCGTAAAGATAATATCGTCAAGCCCGGTTTTTTTAATCAGAACGCCCACGATACCGGCGGGAATTGTGCCGATAATCACGGCGATGATTAAGTTAATTTTTTTATCCCGCAGAATCTGCCATATTTGTTGAAAATAAAAAACTAAAATGGCCAAAAGAGTTCCGGCATGAAGAATAACGTTTAACAGCAAATTGCTTTCCGGGTTGGTTTTGAGCAAATATTGCAATACCTGTAAATGCCCGGACGAGCTGATGGGCAGAAATTCCGCCACGCCTTGGAATGCCGCCAAAACGACAACTTTAATCAATTCAACAAAGTTCATTTATACTCCTTAAAAAATGCAAAATTGCCGATTCAGGAGCATTAGACTCCTGTATCGGCAGTTATAAAGTGCAAAAAACACCGGTTGTAAACGCCATAACGTCCGGAAGTTATGAAGCGTAACACATAAAAAAAACGCCTCAAATATAACGCTCCGAACCTTGTAACGTCAACCCCCAACTACCCCGCCAGCCACAACCACAGCCGACCGAAA
>CAZEHZ010000001.1:57811-126415 GCA_964512385.1 uncultured Victivallaceae bacterium
TCTTCAACCAGCCGACCGAAATCTTCAACCAGCCGACCGAAATCTTCAACCAGCCGACCGAAATCTTCAACCAGCCAACCAAATTTTCAACCGGCCAACCAAATTTTCAATCGGCCAACCAAATTTTCAATCGGCCAACCAAATTTTCAACCAGCCAACCGGTTAGTCGATGGAGAATTCGGCGGCTTCGGCATTGGCGCCGGAGAAGTCGCTGGATTCGGGCAAAACTTCATTAACGTCAACATCGATTTCTTCAACCGTATCCGCCACAGCATCTTCGCCGGCAGTTTTGGCCTCACGAAGAACGGAGCGAATCTTACCGCCGGCCGCGGCTAAATCAATATCATGCTCTGCGAGTTGTTCACGGGCGATAAAATAGCCGACAGTAAAAATTATCACAGTTAATAATAATATCAAGCCCAAAAGCTGGCCGAAGGTAATATTTCCGGCTTTTTTTGCACACATAACGGTTAAACTCTCCCGTGCGGAATAAATTCAATACTGCTGACGGGGATGATAATGTCAAAATCGCGTTCGTTAAGGGGCAGAGCTTTGTTGGATTTGCGGAAGAGCTTGCGGCCCACTAAGGCGCTGCGGGAGCTGTCCAACATCAGCAACGCCATTTTCTTGGATGCCCGTTCCCGCACCAGAGCCAGTTCGCCGGCACATAAGCTGCTTAAATTTTTAACCGTCAACTTCCATGCGGAACATCCGGCTAAATCCAAATCGGACCCGCGCAAAATAAGTTCCAGCGGGCGATCGATGGGAAAACTGGCAACTTCAGCGGCGGTATTGCCGTAAATATCACGCCCGGCAGACGTAATCCGGCGCCAGAAATCGCGGAAGCGCATCGTGGTGGGGAGAACGGCCGTCATATTAGGCATCATGTTGGGCATCATATTGTTGGGCATCATGCCCTGCATCATGCCCTGCATCATTCCGGGCACTTGAGCGTAGCCTTGATTTTGATTCATCATAGACTGCACGGGGTTATTCGGCTGGTAGTTGGATGTATTTTCCCGTAAAGACAATCCGCCTAATTCGCGAATGGGTTCTCCAGTTTCAAAAACCCGCCAATCTAAACCGGCGGCGGTAAAGAGTTCTTCTTTGGGGCAGCGTAAAACGATGGCGAGGCGTTGTAAATCGCCCATATCCGGCACCACATCAGGAGTATTTTCCATTAATTCCAGTAAATTTTCCGGCAGTTGGCAGGCCCGTGCAACGTCCGCCAAACTGAAGCCGTTTTCGCGGCGGTATTTGGCCAGCAGTTCGCCCAGCGGAGACTGCACGGACTCATCGCCGCAGCGTATTTTGGAGAGCAAACAACGCAGTTCAAACACGCGATGGCGGCTTAAGCCGAGCATTTCGCAAATGGAGTTCAACTGCACCATACTTGGTGTAATTTTCCCTTGTAAGAGTTGAGATATAGCGGATGGCGTAACCCCCAGCTGGTCGGCAATAGAATTTTGTTTAACCCGGTTGCGCACCAGTTCATACCGTAAAATTTCGGCTAATTTCAAACGTAATGGATTCTTATTCATTTTAGTCATCCTTATTTTAAAAATTATATTTTAAATTAACGTTCCATCATTTACAACATATAGCTTTTACTTAATATAGTATGCCCAAAAAAACTTTTCAACCCTAAGTTGTAAATTATTTCACAATAATATCTTTTATTTGCCCAACGAACTGCCCGCCGGCCAAAGAAACCGTAACATTTTCCTGTATTTTTAAGTCATTAATTTTATTAATTACTCTACCATTCTGATTTTGGACCATGGCAAAACCGCGTTCCAGCACCGCAAATGGATTTAACGCTGTCAATTTACCGTTCAACATTTGTAATTTGCTGTTCTGCAAGGTTAAACTGCGATTTACATTAACCGTCAACCGTCGTTCATCTTCATCCAGCTGCTGCTGGCGCAACTCAATCAGGTGGCGGGGTTCACGCAGGATATAATGCCCGGCGGCCCGATTAAGCCGATAATGTAAATTTTCCAGTTTCCGCTGCATAAAAGTGCGCAAGTCGTTATTGCATCGCCATAACTGTTCATAGAGTTCGGCGTAGTTATCGAATAACGCTCCGGCGGCGGCACTTGGTGTCGGCGCCCGGAAATCGGCCGCAAAATCGCAAATGGTAAAGTCAATTTCATGCCCGATTGCGCTAATTACCGGCAAGGCGCAATCCGCCACCTGCCGCGCTAAAAATTCGTCATTAAACGGCCACAGGTCCTCCATACTGCCGCCGCCCCGGGTAATAACCACCACATCAACCCCGTTATTATGCCGGTTAAAAAACTCCAACGCCCGGCAAACCTCTTTTACCGTATTTGCGCCCTGCATCGTAGCGGGATACACGGCGATATCGGCGGCCGGAAATTTCTCAAGCGCCAGGCGGACAAAGTCCCGCACGGCGGCGCCGTCCGGGGCGGTAATCACGCCCACCCGTCTGGGAAATCTGGGCAACGGCTTTTTGCGTTCGGCGGCAAACAAGCCTTCGGCCTCCAACTTTTTGCGCACCAGTTCAAACTCCCGTAACAAATCGCCCCGCCCGGCCAATCTTACATTGCGGATATTGAACTGATATTCGCCTCGTGCCGGATAGCAGCTTAACTTGCCGAACGCCTCCACTTTGCTGCCGATCTGCAGTTGCATATTCCCGGCCATTTGCGCTCCGCCGAACCAAGTTGCCTTAATCTGGCACTTCTCATCTTTTAAAATCAGATACACATGCCCCGACCGATGAATATTGATAGTGCCGATTTCGCCGGTCAGCCAGAATGGATTCATGGCCGACTCCAGTAAATCCCGCACCGCATCATTTACGGCCGAAATACTCCAAACCGGTTCATCCATATTTACGCCCCCCTGCCCAACAGAAATTCACCCAGCAGCACCCCGGACTGCAGTAGAAAAACCGCGACAATAAACAGGTATCTGAACCCGAAAGAAAACATGGCAAAAAACAACAGCAACATGGCGCCGCGGGTAAATTCGGTTCGCCCTAACTGCCGTACCGCCGGAAAAATCTCGCACACCGCGCTGTATCCGTCCAGCGGCGGAATCGGCAGCAGGTTAAACATCGCCATCACAAAATTCAATGCCGCCACCATGATTACCGGGGCGGTATATTGGCTTTCCGGATTAACATGAATCATCAGCACCAGCACGGCGGTAAACACGATACCCAAAACAAAATTGGCGATAATCCCGGCCAAGTCCACTAATATGCGTTGATATTTATGTGTAATTCTGCTGTTATTCACCGGCACTCGCCCCCAGCCGATGCCGAACATAAGCAGCATAATCAAGCTGTACACGCCCATAACCTTAAGTGGATTTAAGGTTAAATATCCGTTCTCGGCCGCCGTGGAGTCGCCACAAAGTTTAGCCGTCCAAGCGTGGCAAAACTCGTGCAGGCAAATTGAGAATACCATCAGCACCAAAACAATCAAAAAAAGTATTGGTTCTTCAAACAGTCGAAAAACAAATAATTCCTGCATATATTACAACCTCATTTCTCACTTTTTAATCTTGATTTATAGTATAGCACGCAAAAAAACAGTTTTCAACTATTTTTTGTAATTAATCTCACTTTTTTGCATTTTTTAAAGTCCGGCATAAACATAAAAAAAGCCACGGCAAAAACCGTGGCAAATAAAGTATATGCTTTACCGCTTTATATAGCTAATAATTCCTTGGCTCTGGCCAAAGCTTTATCGATATCGGCGGTAATATTGGCTTCGCCGATTTTGGCGGCCAGGCCGTAAGTTTCCAGCCGTTTATGTACGCCAGGGTGAACGCCGGACAATACCAGAATCTTACCGTGTTTCCGGCATCTTTCCGCAAACCCGTCCAACACATTAAGCCCGGTAACGTCAATCACCGGCACTTGTCGCATACGCAGAATAAACACCTTGTGTTCGGACTCAAAAACATTAAACACGGCATCTTTAAACTCCTCTACAGCGCCGAAGAAGAACGGCCCCTGCACCTCAAAAACCTCCACCTTGGCGGGTACATCCCGATGGCTGATGCTCATGGGGTCGTCAATAAACTTTTCATCTCCGGTCAACTCATGAGTAATTGCGCTTACATTGCTGATTTCGCTCATACGGCGAATGAACAGCAGTGCGGCCAACACCACGCCGAGTTCCACCGCCACCACCAAATCCACCAGCACGGTAACAAAAAAGGTAATCGCCATCACAAACGTATCGCTTCTGGGGCCTTTCACAATGCGTAAAATCGTCGAAATTTCGCTCATATTGTAGCAAACCACCGCCATAATCCCGGCTAAAGCGGCCAGTGGAATCATAGCGGCATACGGAGCGCACAGCATCATAATCAGCATTAATGTGAAACAGTGAACAATCCCCGCCACCGGAGTCTGAGCACCGGCCTTAATATTGGTTGCGGTACGGGCAATGGCGCCGGTCGCCGGAATCCCGCCGAAGAAAGCGGTAACAAAGTTGGCAATGCCCTGAGCGGTAAGTTCGGTATTGGGGCGATGCCGGTCGCCGGTCATCCCGTCGGCCACGGTAGCGCTTAACAGTGACTCCATCCCGGCCAGTAATGCGATTGTCAGTGCGGGCATCAGGAGTTCAGAAATATGGGAAAAATCGAGTCCCGGTAAACTTGGCAGCGGCAACGTGCGCGGCAACGGCGGAAAACTGCTGCCGATGGTGGCGATATCGAGTTTAAAAATCTGGCAGACGGCCGTAGCTCCAATCATGGCGATCAACATGTTAGGAAGTTTGGGGCAGAATTTTTTCATAGTAAAGATTGCCGCCACAGTACCGATGGACACCGCCGTAACCGGCCAATTTATAGATGGAAACGCATTGAACAAAGCACCGCATTTAGGAATAAAATCCGCAGGCATCTCCGCCACATTTAAACCGAACAAGTCCTTAATCTGAGTGGAAAAAATCACCACGGCAATCCCGGATGTAAACCCGGTAACAACGGGGAATGGAATAAACCTGATTAGCGCCCCCATTTTAAACACGCCGAACAACACCAGCATAATCCCGGCCATCAACATGCATTGTAACAGTCCGCCATCGCCGAATTTGGTATAAATTCCGGCAATAATCACAATAAAAGCGCCGGTAGGCCCGCCGACCTGCACCTTACTGCCGCCGAAAAACGAGATACAAAACCCGGCCACCACTGCGGTAATCAGCCCTCTTGCCGGCGGCAATCCGCAAGCGATGGCAAACGCCATAGCCAAAGGCAACGCCACTACACCCACCGTCAAGCCGGCAAATAGATCCCGTTGAAAAGTTTTTGCGTTATACTTTTTCAGTTCTGAAAACAACACCGGCCTGAACATTTTACCGCCTCACCTTCCACTATATCATTAGTATTTAAAAAAAAGATTAATTAATATAGTGTAGAATAAAAAAATTTCAAGTCTTGGCACAAAAAAAGACCGTTGATTTTCACCAACGGTCTTTGAAATATGTAGTAATCAATCAACGTTTTCGGCATCAAAAACAGCTACCGGCATGCCGTTTTTCATTAACGTAAGCTCATCATTTACAATTTTAAAGCCGTCCACATCGGCAATAGTCTGTAAATAAAGAGTTTCGTAATCCATCCCCGGCCCGGCCATCATGGTGGTAGCCATTGGAGCAAACTTGATTGTTCCGGCGGACTCATCTACCGTAACCGTATTTTCGCCGGAAAAATAGCGATTCACGCCGCCGTTGCCGGACACCGAGCCATCTTCGGCAATGACCAGAGTAATATCCTTTTCGGGTTTATTCCAATTTTTATCAACGCCGGGCAAGGACTCCATTTCGAGTTCCCATTCCGTACCGTAAAGCGACGGCGCCGCCTCGCGTTTGGCCTCTGTTTTGGAATCATCGCAACCGACCAGGCAACAAGCCCCCAACGCCAAAACCATAAATTTTCCCATTAAACTACTCATATTACTCCTCCTTAATTGCAGGGTTTACCATTATAGACAAGGCCTAATTGGAAAAGTTGCGGCGCCCTCAAAATATTTTCTTTTCCGCTACGTTCCTCCGGATCGGTTAAAAGCCGAACTCCGGCTGAACAATGCCGAAATCGTTGTCGGAACGGTCATCATTACCGACTTGTTTTTTAGGTGTATCGGTTTTATCGGTAAATTTTTTCGTCCGTTTTCTTTTATTTTTCGGGAGTTGCTCCGCCTCATCAGGAGCCACCACAATCAAATCGTCGCCCTCCGGCTGAACTTCAACTTCCGGCTGAACTTCAACTTCCGGCTGAACTTCAACTTCCGGATGAACTTCAACTTCCGGATGAACTTCAACTTCCGGCTCAGCTTCAACTTCCGGCTGAGCTTCAACTTCCGGCGAAACCTCAGTAATCTCTTCCGCATTTTCCCCGGCCGGACTTTCGTCAAACTCCACCTCATCGGCGGCATCGGGCTGCATTGCGGCAATCTCCTCTTCCCCCAGATATCTGGAGAAGGTGATTTTAGAAATTTTTCCGCCAATCATAATGCCCCGTGCCTTGGCGGAGCGACTGGGCAATTCCAGTAAATTCAGTTCCATATCCGCTGTTTTCCGGCCTTCAAACTTCACAATATAGACGGCGTCGGTACGTGGAGTAAACAGCTCCAGTCGGGTATTTTCGGGGCAAATCATATACTCGCGATCGGTAATAAACTTATTGATCCGGCTGCGTTTGCCGTAAAACTTCCCGGTTTTGTTGTCGCGGTAAATCACGCCGAACTCCACGCCGGAATCATGTTTACGAAACTCATACAGCCGATCCACAAACAATTTTTCCGGCCGGTTAATAATCTTGTATCCGCCGTTGCGCTCCACACACAACAGCTGGTCAAATTCGTTCACCATTACCGAGTCATCACTTTTAATCGCGGTTCCCACATAACAGTTTTTCCGATCCCACCCCACTTTGATATTGGATAAAGCGGCGGCCTTGCGGTCAATTTTCTGTAAAGTTTCAATTTCGGTACGCCTGGGGAACAACTTGCCGTATTTATCCAGCAGATTCTGTAAATACGCCAAAGCATATTCCACAAGGTACTTCAAATTATGCTTAAGTTCCGCAATTTTGCGGTCAATTTCCTGTAATTCGCGCTGGTTTTTCTCGATATCAAACCGGCTGATGCGGCGCACCGGCAAGGCCAAAAGTTTGTCCACATCCTCATCGGTAACATCCCGCCGCAGCATGTGGCGGAACGGCGCCAAACCGGAATGGACTTCATGGTATTCCGCCTCTTCAGATGTAACTTCTTCAATGCGTTTGTAGATACGATTTTCAAAAAAGATTTGCGCCAGCGTTTTGGCGTGGAATAATTCATGCTGTTTATTAAGCTGAATTTCCAGTTCCTGCTGTAAATAGGCCAGCAACTTGCCGGTATTGCGTTTAATCACCTCGGTAACGCTCATCACGGCGGGGCGGTTCTCTTTAATTACGGTAAGATTAGGAGAAATCGCCACAGCGCAGTCGGTGTACATGTATAGAGCATTCAACGCCTTTTCCGGGTCATACCCCCGCATGGGCGAGACCTTGATTTCCACCTGCTGAGCGGTATAATCGCTGATGGCGGCAATTTTAATTTTGCCTTTTTCGGCGGCTTTTTCGATAGAGGCGATTAAACTTTCGGTGGTGGTGGTGGCGGGAATTTCCCGAATAATCAGTTCCCGGCCCACAATCTCAATCTTAGCTCTCAACAAAATTTTGCCATTGCCGTCATTATATTCCGACACATCCATTAACCCGCCCTGTAAAAAATCGGGGTACAGTTGAAACTCTTCGCCCTTTAACTCGGCCATCTGCGCCTGAAGCAGTTCGCCGAAGTTATGCGGCATAATTTTGGTAGCCATTCCCACGGCAATCCCGTCCGCCCCCAGCATGAGCAACGCCGGAATTTTCACCGGCAATACCACCGGCTCCATGTGGCGGCCGTCATAAGTATCCACCATCGGGGTAATATCATCATTAAACAGCACATCGCGGGCCAGCTGACTCAAACCGCATTCGATATAACGGGACGCCGCCGCACTGCTGCCGGTAATAATGTTACCAAAGTTCCCCTGTTTTTCAATAAAATACTCTTTATTGGCCAATACCACCATAGCGTCTTTAATGGAGGCGTCGCCATGGGGGTGATATTTCCCCATTACTTCGCCCACCACAAAAGCGCCTTTATGAGTACGCCCGTCGTCAATCTTATGCATGGCCCATAAAATGCGCCGCTGCACGGGTTTCAAACCGTCGTCCACATCCGGAATCGCCCGGTCCCGCACTACATAAGACGCATACTCTAAATAGTTACGATCCATCATATTGCGGAAATATTCATTAGTCCCCGCCACCTTTACGGCATCATGTTCGCCGCTATCGGTTTCGTGCTCCGGTTCAAACGCCGCATCGAATCCGGCGGCGGCGTTTACGTCGGCGGGCTCTTCCGGCAATGCGTCATGCTGATTTAATTTTTCCGGTTCGTCAGTCATATATGCTCACTTCCAGATTACTCATAATATATTCCCGTCGGCTTGGGGTATTGGTACCCATGTAAAAATTTAAAATTTCCGGAATATTCCGTAAATTGTCCAAAGTAACGGGTAAAAGTTTCATCTCTTCGCCGATAAATTCGCCAAAGTCGTCGGGAGAAATTTCGCCCAAGCCCTTAAAGCGGGTAATTTCGGCATTTTTGCCTAACTTGGCAACGGCGGCATCCCGTTCGGCTTCGCTGTAACAAAAAATCGGCTTGCCTTTTTTCTGGCGCACCCGGAACAGCGGAGTTTCCAGCACAAACAGATGCTCGGCCAAAACCAGACGGTCAAAATACATTAAGAAATAGGTCATCAATAAATTGCGGATATGCATACCGTCCACATCGGCGTCGGTGGCAATAATAACCTTGTCATAGCGTAAATTATCGATATCGGTTTCAATATCCAAGGCCTGCATAATAAACAGCAGTTCATCATTGGCGTAAATTTTGTCCCGTTTCTCGCCGAACATGTTCATCGGCTTGCCTTTTAACGCAAAAATCGCCTGCGTATTAACGTTCCGGCACTTCTCCAAACTGCCGGCCGCCGAGTCGCCTTCGGTTAAAAAAATCATAGTGGGGGGAATGGTTTCGCCCCGTTTGGGTTTATCCCCCCGGTGCATTTTGCAGTCTTTAAGTTTAGGAATCCGCAGTGAGGTCTTTTTCACGGCCTCACGGGATTTTTTCTTAGCGTCCAGAATCTGCCGGTGCAGTTGTTCATTGCGGCACACCTTGTCCATTAAGACATCGGCAATTTCCTTATTTTTGTGTAAAAAATCCTCTACGGCATTTTTCACAGCCTCCACAATCGGCCACTTGACATCGGTATTGCCCAGTTTATTTTTGGTTTGCGACTCAAACACGGGGTCTTTCAATTTTATGGCCACGGCGCCCGCCATGCCGTCACGCACATCGTCGGCCTTAAACGACTTGCCGGAATATGCGTTAATCGCCTTCAGCACGCCCTCTTTAAAGGCCGACAAATGCGTACCGCCGTCATTGGTATACTGGCCGTTGACAAACGAGAAACAGCTTTCGCCATAATTATTGCTATGTGCCAAGGCAAACTCAATCGTTTTGGTTTTAAAGGCAATCACGTCATAAATCAAATCGTCGCCGCACTCGGCAAGCAACAAATCTTTAAGCCCCTGCTGGGAATAAAATCTCTGGCCGTTAAAATAGATGGACAATCCGCTGTTCAAATAGCAGTACATCCACATCCGGCGTTCAATATATTCAGTTTTAAAACGGTATCCGGTAAACAGTTTGGCATCCGGTACAAACGTCACCATTGTGCCGTTTTTCTCGTTGCATTCGCCGGACTCGTCCCGCACTAAAACGCCGCGGCAGAATTCGGCTTCCCGGAACTTGCCGTCCCGCACGGCTCTGGCCACAAATTTTTCCGCCAGAGCGTTCACCGCCTTGGTTCCCACGCCGTTCAGTCCTACGGAGAACTGGAACACGTCATCATTATACTTCCCGCCGGTGTTCATAATGGACACGCAGTCCACCAGTTTTCCCAGTGGAATTCCGCGGCCATAGTCCCGCACCGTCATGGTATCGCCCTCCAGCCGCACGTCGATGCGTTTTCCGGCGCCCATAATAAATTCGTCGATACTGTTATCGATAATTTCCTTCAATAAAATATAAATCCCGTCATTCGGGTTGGAGCCGTCGCCCATGCGTCCGATATACATACCGGGGCGCAGGCGAATATGTTCCAACGAACTCAGAGTCTGAATTTTATCATCACTGTAAACTGCATCTGCCATTATGTTTCCTGTTCCTGCTAAAAAAAACCTCTTTAAAGATAACACGTTAATGATAAAAATTCAAGTTCTGAAAATAAATAAAAATTTATTTGCGATAATCATTTGACTTTTCAGTAAGTGGAACTTATGTTAGAACAATATCAAAATTTGGGAGGCATGATGAACGAAGTAATAAGTTTCAACTTCTGTAATTGTCTGGCGGAAGGCAATATTGTATGCCAGACAACGGCACAGACCCGTAATGAAATCATTGATAAACTGGCCGAACGCCTGGCCTTCACCACTCCCGGAGTGGAAAAGGAGGATATTCTCTCTTCGGTGCGTGAGCGTGAACAGCTGATGCCTACGGTGATCGCCCCCGGTTTAGCCATTCCCCACGCCCGCATGGCGAATGTGGACAAGCTGCTGATTGCGCTGGCCACGAGTCCCAACGGTATCGACTTCGGCACGCCGGAGATGGGGCCGGTGCATGTAATCGTCCTGATTCTGACTCCGGCCGACGACCCCGGACTGCACTTGCAGCTGCTGAGCAGTATCGCCAAGATGTTTGCCCCGGCCGACGCCATAGAAAAAGTGGCCAATTTGGAGAGTCCGGGAGCAATAATGAGTTTCTTTGCCGACAGCAGCATGAAAATCCCGGCCTATCTGCGGGTAAAAGACCTGATGAATCATAATCCGATTGTCCTGCAGGAAGCGGACACCTTAAATACCGCCATCACCACGTTAGCCACTACAGAACAATCCGAAATCCCGGTATTGGATGAAGACGGCGACCTGCGCGGCATAGTTGCGGCCTATGACGTCCTGCACTTCAGTTTGCCGGAACATATTTTATGGATGAATGACTTAACGCCGATTCTGCGCTTTCAGCCGTTCGCCGAAATGCTGAAAAACTCCAAAGACACCAAACTGGCGGACTTCATGCGTGAAAAGGTGGAAATGATCGAGGAAGATGTTCCGGCGATTCAGTTGATAAAACAGTTTATTGTTACGCAGGTAAAGCAGGTAATTGTTACCAAAAACGGTAAATTTTCCGGTATTGTCGAGGTAAAAAACATAGTGCGCGACCTATTCTGGGCGTAAAAATTTTGGAGGATAAAAATGTCAGAGAGTGAAACAGGGGACAATCTTTCATTAAAAGCAATGCTTGTCCGTTTTATGATTATGTTGGGTGTTTCCGGTGCGGTGGGTGTTACCGGCTGTATGACCGGAGCGCTGGAGGTGCATCAAGCCACGGCCTGTTCAGTATTTATCGCCATTATTTTTGGTACGTTGTTTTTCTGGAACTTCCGTCTGGCGATAGCGTTTTTAGGTTTATCGGTACTAATCTTCACCAATTCGCTGAACATTGCCCGTTTTGTTACGTCGTCATCGCTGGAGGTAATTCTATTTTTGGTCGGCATGATGATTATCGTAGGGGCGTTGCGGGACCTGGGCTTTTTCACGTGGGTAGTGCAGTTAATTGTATCGATGCCGAAAATTTCGGGTAAAAAGTTCATTGCCTGCACCGCATTTGCCTCGGCGCTGTTAGCGTGTGCGGTGGATGAAGTAACCTCCATAATTTTCGTATCCACCTTGATTTTCCAAGTTTGCGACCGTTTGAAATTGAATCCATTGCCCTACATAATGATTTGTGTATTAGCCACTAACGTAGGCAGTGCCGGCACGATGATGGGTAATCCGGTGGGTATTTTCATCGGCACCAAGGCGGGCTTAACCTTTGGTGACTTTATGATTTGGGCATTTCCGATAATGATTGCCGCATTGCTGGTCACGATAGCCTTAACCATGTTCTATTTCCGTAAAGACCTGCGGCGTTTTGACCTGCATTTGCAGGAGCGTTTAGCTAAAAACCTGTCGTTGGCGCCGGTGGTGGAAGTCCCGTACATGCAGGGAGTTATTCTGTTGGCGGTAACCATTTGCGTAATAGCGTCGCATCATCCGCTGGAACAGTTGTTTAATCTGGAAAAGAACAGTATTCTGTTGATTGCGCCGTTAATCTGTTCCGGCATTGTAATGATAATCAAGCATAACCGGGCCAGATATTATGTAGAAAAAGAGGTAGACTGGTGGACATTATTGTTCTTCATGCTGTTGTTTGCGGTAGCTGGCACGGTGCAATTCACCGGTGTAGACCGGGTAATGGCGAACTACTTTACCAGCGTGGCGGGTACTCAACATGCGGTATTGGTGCCGTTCATCTTAGGTGTATCGGCGGTAGGTTCAGCCTTTGTGGACAACGTAATTTTTGTCGCGGCGTTCTGTCCGGTAATTGAACAACTGGCGCAAACGTTAAAAGACCTGCCGTTGTGGTGGGCGTTGCTGTTCGGTGCGTGTCTGGGCGGCAATATCACCATGATTGGCAGTACGGCAAACATTGTAGCGCTGGGGATGCTGGAACGTAAGAGTCATATCCATGTCAACTTTTTCCAGTGGCTGAAAATCGGAGCATTATCGGCATTAGTGGCGGCGGCGATTGCGTGGGGCGGCATTATGCTGTTGTCGCCCTTGATGCCGGATCGTTATTCCGTGCTGGATGCGACGGCTTTTGAAGAGGGTAAAGGCTTGGATTTTAACCAAAAATTAGTTACCGTTACCGCCAGAGTGGTGGGCTTAACCGCCGACACGCCGTCTGCACCGAATCAGAAGTGGCAGTTAAAAATCGACGGCGACATTCATACCATTCCGATTACGGCGGAAACGGTAAAATCGCTAACCTTAAAACCCGGTGTCTGGGCGTTCCGCGGCACCATGACCGGCAACCCGGAATCCGGCTATAATCTGGCCATAACTGAAGTTGTTCCACGAGACCATGCAAGGATGCATTAATAAATTGAATGAGTATCAATCAGAAACCGTTCTGCGCAGTATCGGCATTGTCCATACTGCCGAGCGGTACCGTTACGAGGCGCCCCGCCAGGCGGTATTTGCGGCCAACACCGGCATAATCGAGTTGTTTGGCGGGCTGAATTTAGAAGCGGCCTTGACCGATTTAAGCGGCTTTGACCGGATTTGGGTAATTTTCAAATTCCATCTGAATCAAACGTGGAATCCAAAAGTTGCGCCGCCGGTAATCACGCCGCCGGGTCGTAAAGTGGGGGTATTGGCGAGTCGTTCGCCGCACCGCCCGAACCCGCTGGGGCTAAGCTGTGTGGAACTGGTAAAAATAGAGGGTTTAAAACTGCATATCCGGAACTTTGACCTGCTGGACGGCACGCCGGTTTTGGATATCAAGCCCTATATACCGAAAGCCGACGCATTTCCAAACTCGCACGCCGGCTGGGTGGATGACACGGCGGCGGCCGTCTGGCAGTTAAATTACAGCGAATTATTCAGTCAGCAGAGTGATTTCATCTTCCGGCATTCAAGTTTGGATTTAATGAATTTCTGTCGGACTCAACTTAGCATAGAACCGCTGAATTTTCACCGTAAACGACTGCGCCAGCTCGCAGAAACGGAATTTGAGATTGCCTGCCGCACCTGGCGGATTGAATTTGCCGTTGGCGAAAGTGGGCGTACAATCACCATAAAACGTATTAAATCCGGTTATTTACCTGAGGAATTGGCTCCGGAAGCCCCGGATCCATATGCGGATAAACAACTACATCGGGCGTTTATTGAATTATTTCAGCAATAATGAGTTGAAAAATGTGAATTTTGATGATAGATTACAGCGTTTTAATTATTAATATAGATATTATCTAAGGCTGAAAAATGGAAAATTTTGATGTAGCGATTATCGGGGCCGGGGTCTCCGGAGCGTCGGTGGCCTGGCAACTGTCTAAATACAACATAAAAGTGGCGTTAATTGAAAAATGCGTCGATGTCGGATTTGGGGTATCAAAGGCAAACAGCGGTATTATTCATGGTGGCTTTCACCATAGTTGTCAGCATACGTTAAAGGCCAAACTGGAAGTAAAAGGCAATCTGATGTTTGAGGCACTGCAATATCAGTTAAACTTCCCGTTTAAGCGCAACGGTATTCTGGTGGTGGCGTATTCGGATGAAGAGATGGAAACGGTGCGGATACTGTTCCGGCAGGGTAAAGCCAACGGAGTACGGAATTTGGAACTTTGCGGCCGGGATCGCCTGCTGCAGCTGGAACCAAAATTATCGCCCGATGTAGTGGGCGGCTTTTATGTGCCGAACGGCGGCACGATAGAACCGTACCGTTATGTATTTGCTCTGGTGGAAGGTGCAATCCGGGCCGGAGTAAAGTTGTATACCTCTTTTGCATTAAATAAAGCGGTAAATAAAAACGGCAGTTGGGAATTGACGGCGGCGGACGGCCGCACCATTACCGCTACCTATGCGGTAAACGCCGCCGGACTGTTTGCGGACGATGTATCACGTATTTTTCAGGCCGAAAATTTTAAAATCACCCCTCGAAAAGGCGAAGAATATTTGCTGGATCGTCATACCAAAGCGTCGGTAAAACGGGTAATTTTCCCGGTGCCGAGCAAGGTAAGTAAAGGTATTCTGGTTATTCCCACGGTGGAGGGTACGGTAATGATCGGGCCGACGGCGGAGATGACGGAAGATAAAAATGCGGTGGAAACCTCGGCCGGAAATCTGCAGAAAATTCTGGCGCAGGTAAAACACATGGTGGACGGCGTATCGGTAAATGACGTAATCACCTCATTTGCCGGAATGCGCCCCACGTTGCCGGGCGATGATTTTTATATTGACATGTCGCAATGCGCGCCACGCTTAGTGCAGGTGGCTGGCATCCAGTCGCCGGGGCTAACCGCAAGTCCGGCGATTGGCGAGTATGTAAAAGACTTGTTGAAGACCAACGGTTTAACGTTGGTGGAAAAAGCCGAACCGGAACCGGAACTGCCCTCGCCGCATGAAATTCGTAATTTATCGGCGGCGGAGATTGATGAACTTTACCAGCAGAACCCGGCTTACGCCAGAGTGGTTTGCCGCTGTGAAAAAATCTCTGAAGCGGAAATAGTGGAGGCGATCCATAAAGGACATACCACCGTAGACGGCATAAAATTTTATACCCGTGCCGGCATGGGGCGTTGTCAGGGCGGCTTCTGTACCGAACGGATTATAAAGATTATCTGCCGTGAAACCGGCATGAGTCCGGAAGAAATAACCAAGCGCGGCGGCAAAAGCCAGTTAATCACCGGCAAGTTGTTTGAGGTGGAAAAATGATTGATTTACAATATGATGTCGTAATTATCGGAGCGGGAGCCGCAGGCTTGGCCACGGCGGAAGTAACGGCGGCGGCGGGGTGCTCCACACTGGTGGTGGATAGAGAAGAATACGCCGGCGGCGTCCTTTTGCAGTGTATTCATAACGGTTTTGGTCTGCACCATTTTAAGGCCGAATTAACCGGGCCGGAGTACGCCGAACGCTTATGCAAACAGGCGGTTGCCGCCGGAGCGGAACTGTTGCTGAACACCACGGTAACAGATTTGCAGCAAACGGCCGACGGCAAAAAAGAACTCACCTGCTTATCGGCGGAAAAAGGGGTAATCCGGATCAAGGCACAGGCGGTAATGCTGGCGATGGGCTGTCGGGAACGTAACCGTGGCAACGTCGGGATACCGGGTTCCCGTCCGGCCGGAGTCTACACGGCGGGTCTGGCACAGCGGTTAATCAACATGTCCGGCCTGCTGCCGGGTAAACAGGCGGTAATAGTGGGTTCCGGCGACATCGGATTAATCATGGCCCGGCGGTTAAGCTGGAGCGGTATTCCGGTAAAAGCGGTAATTGAAATCCGGCCGTTTCCGTCGGGACTTACCAGAAATATCGTGCAGTGCCTGAATGACTTCCATATTCCCTTGTACTTAGGCCACACGGTAAGCCGCATTAACGGGGCGGAACGGGTGGAGTCGGTCGAGGTATCGCCCTTAATCAACGGCGTGCCGGACAGCAGTCAAGCCTTTACGATTGAATGTGATACAATTTTATTGTCCGTAGGCTTACTGCCGGAAAATGAGTTATCCAAACGAGCCGGCATTGCCATCAATCCCACTACCGGCGGGCCGGTAACCGATGCGTGGCGGATGACGTCAGCCGACGGTGTTTTTGCCGGGGGCAACGTACTGCATGTGCATGATTTGGCCGACTATGCCAGCGATGAAGCCGCCGTAGCCGGGCAGCATATTCTGGATTACTTAGCCGGCAAACGCCCCGGCAAACAGGGTAAAGTATCCGCCGGAGCCAATCTGCGTTATGTTACGCCGAATTATTTTATTCCGGGCGAAGATATGCAGTTCTACATGCGCTCTATGGTGGTGGAGGATGATGCCGAACTGGTGATCGAGATGGACGGCAAGGTGATTCAGCGTAAAAAAATGCGTTACGTAAAACCGCCGGAAATGTTGAGTATAAAATTGGATAAAAATCTCACCGCCGGGGGCGAAAATATTACGTTTTATTTGACTGGAGGCGAAAAATGATGCGTGATTTAATTTGTATTTCCTGCCCGATGGGTTGTCATTTAACGGCTGAACTCCAGCCGGATAATCAAGTTATCGTCAACGGCAATCGCTGTCCGCGCGGCAAAATCTATGCGTTTAATGAACTTACCGACCCGAAACGGATGGTAACTGCCGTAATAAAGTCCAACTCAACGCAAGTCCCCTGCGTTCCGGTACGCACCAGTGCGGCAATTTCCACCGGAAAAATCCCGGAACTGCTAACGGCGTTGCGGCAAGTGGAAATTGCGGTGCCGATTGCGGCGGAGCAGGTAATTCTGGCTAACTTTCAAGATACCGGCGTAGATGTAATCTGCACCCGGTCAGTAGCGGAATAGGGTTAAATCGCATGACAGTAACGCTATCACAATTCTTTCTGGTTCTGGGGCTTACCACATTTGCCGGGTTAGCCACCGGGATTGGGGGATTGTTGGCGTTTTTCAGCAAACCGGGGAAAGACCACGGTAATTTTCTCTCGGCGTCATTAGGATTTTCCGGCGGCGTAATGGTCTTCATTTCGCTGGCGGAGTTGTTACCGCAGGCTCGCAGCGGCTTAGTGGCAAGCTATGGTGCGCCGCACGGCGGCATACTGGCGCTGCTGGCATTGGCGGCGGGGATGTTAATGACGGCGTTAATCGACAAATTGATTCCAGAAGTGGAGAACCCGCACCATGTACGGTCGGAAGCCGAATTCAATCATGCCGCCGAAGCCTCGGAACTGGAGCGTAAAAACTTAGGTCGTTCGGGCTTATTGTTTGCCTTGGCGATTGGCGTGCATAATTTTCCGGAAGGTCTGGCCACGTTTGCGGGCGGTTTAACATCAATGGAGGTAGCGTTACCGCTCACCGGAGCGATTGCATTGCATAATATACCGGAAGGCATTGCGATTGCGGTGCCGATATTTTATGCCACCAACAGTCGTAAAAAGGCATTTCTGTATTCGTTATTATCGGGTTTGGCGGAACCGGTGGGGGCGTTAATCGGCTTTTTGATTTTACTGCCGTTTTTATCCATAACATTATTATCAATTTTATTTGCCTTGGTTGCAGGGGTGATGATTTACATAACGTTTGACGAACTTCTGCCGATGGCGCAAACTTACGGAAAACATCATATTGCCTTAGCCGGCATATTATCAGGCATGTTATTCATGGGTCTCAGCATCGAATTCCTGCATTAGCCGGCAATTAATTGTTTTGCTCAAATAAAATCAGTTTTTCAAATTTTCTTTCTTAACCTTTAAAAAAAAGATATCATCTGAGTCTTTATCACGAGAAACCGCCAATTTTGAGGCCAGCAAATCATCTAAACAAAGATATTTTGCCGGAACGCCGTGATATTCATGTTCAACCGACTGTTGCTCAACCACGGCAAATTTTGGCAATCCGGGTGGTGAAAGATGAAACTGAATAACACCATAACTGGTTTGAAATGTCTGTACAAACCCCTCCCCGGTAGCCGGATTGAGCGGTTCCAACTCCATATCCAATTCATCGGCTAAAGCGGCATTAATACGGGCAAAATTATCGAGATCAAATGGCGGCACAAAAATATCCCAGTCTAAAGTAAAACGCGGCATGCCCTCCTGAAGCATAGCCTGACCACCGATAACCACATATCGGACATTATTATCATTCAATTTTTTTAAGAGTTCTTCCATTTCAGTCCGCCTTGTTTAGCGATTTCCTGTAAATACTCCCGTTTCCAGGCATTCATTTCCTCATAATTGCGAAATGACTTCTTGGAAAATTTGGGCAGATTGGTCGGCACCGGAAAATTCATTTCCGGCGGATGTTCCAACCAAAATCTAATTTTAGCTTCCCGAATATCCATAGTTGCCCTTTCAGCTTTTACATTATCGATTTAATATAGTCAATAACAAACAAAAATCAAGCCCGGAAAAAACTCGAATCCCGGTAAATTCTCCCCTTAACATTTAAAACAATCATGAATCCGGCCGGAGTTGGTGTAAATCAGATACACTTTTACCATTGCGGCGTCCACTCCGGTGAGTTTGGCGGCGGCACGGCGGTAAAGTTGCATTTGCGACATATAGCGGTCGGAATGAATGGTCAAATCCGTGTCATCGGGCAGGTAATCACTCTTATAGTCGATAACTTCCACCCGGTCGATTTCACCGGATGGGGCCGTGTAAATATTCACCCGGTCAAAACGCCCGCTGATCCAACGGGAATCCAAGAGAATTTCAAACGGAGTTTCACGCCATATTTGGTCGGCATCGGCATTCACTAAAGCGCAAATTTGCGGGTTGCTCTGCGCATTATACAGGTGCTTTTTTAAATATTTTGGGTAGTTTTCAGAAATTTTAAACGTTTTTAAGTCCAAAATATGGGCAAAAATTTCATGAATTTCGGTGCCGATTTGCGCCGAATCGGTGCCGGAAGGCAATTCCCACGCCTCCATAATGCCGGCGGCGTGTTCCGACGGCTCGGCACGTTGTAAGCGCCGTTGCCCGGCGGTGAACGTAATCGGCATGATATTATCCACCGTTTCAGCGGGCTTACCGCTTGGCGCATATTCCGCCACGACGGTTAAACTGCCCCAACTGCGAGTTATAACCTGCCATTCGGCAACCTCGGTTTCAGTGGCGGCAGAATCGACTAAGACGGCGTCATACATAAAATCATTAACGTAGTAACTTTCGCCGGGTAAAGAACTTATAAATTCGCCTTCTAAAACGGCACGGCGTTTTTCCTTCTTTAACGGCGGCAGAATCACCACCGTGGCCAACCTTGCCCGGGTTAAAGCCACATAGTTCAAACACAAAGCTTCAAAAATCTGTTCATCATGCCGAATTTGTAAATCTCCGGCCAGTTCATTTACGGTGAACACCGCCGGACCGGGATTATATAACACGTACTCCGGCAAACAGTTATCCATTTTATTACCCCGTAAAACGCCATTAACTTTAGGGGCGTTTATATTTAATGCCATGCCCCCGCCGGGGGTAAGCATGGGGGCAAAAACCACATCAAACGTTAAACCTTTACTTTTATGAATGGTCATCAATTTTATCGTACCTGGTAAAGCGGTTTCACGCCGTTTATAGGTACGCACAAAGTTACGGAATTTTATCGTGTCGCCGCCGGCTTCGGCATGGTCAAACGCTCTGGCCGCCTCTAACAACGTAGGTATATTCGGATTTCCGGCGGCGGAGTATTCCATATTTTCACCCGCAAAATTCAACACGCTTAAATTATGCAATCTACTTAAGTAGTAACGAATTGTACCGTTTATACCGCACAATGCCAAACGCTGATTGGCTTGTTTTAAATCGTCCGACGTGTCAGGCAGTAACGGCTTCAGCACCTGATTCAGCTTAGCCGCAAACTGGCTTAGCGTGTCGCCCGGATGCTGAATATAAACCAGTAACGCCAATATTCCGGCAATCAACGGATCAGCCGCAATCGTTTCATCGCCCTCCCACACCAAACGGTCGGCCAGTTGCGGCATAATTTTGGTCAACTCTTCCTTCAGTTCAATGCCGGTTTTATTATTACGGACCAGAATGGCACAGCTTAAATTATGTTCCACCACCTTCAACTCCGCAAGACGCACGGTGGTCATCTGAGCATAAGCTGATATGGGTGAACTATTTGCACCTAATCTTTCATCAACCATCCCCAATACTTCAAAATATCCCGGCCGGGAGACCGCCGAATAATGCGGCTGCCAAATTGCATTCCATTCGGTTTGCACATTTTCCGGCAAGCTGCCGTGCCGCATGGCAACACGCCCGAAACAGTGATTTAACGCATCACAAATTTCCTTACCATACCGATAGGAGAACGGTAAAAATGAGGGTTGCAGGCACATTTCTTCAGTTTCCTGCTTCATTAAATGCCGGTTGCCGCCGCGCCAGCCGTAAATTGCCTGTTTTACGTCGCCCACTAAATACAACGAATTTTCGCCCGGCACTACGGTGTCGATAATGCGGTTCAACACCGCCAGCTGATCGGTGTTGGTATCTTGAAATTCATCCAACAGCCAATGACGCATTTGCGTGTTTAAGCGGAAGCCCACATCGGCCGCCCAGTCGTTAGCGGTATTATTCAGCAACCGGGGCAGATCGTCAAAACTCAGTTTACCCAATGTCAATACCGCCCGGTCGTACTCCTGCAGAAACGCCGTCAGCAAATTACGCATCTCAAAGGTCAAATTGGCCGACTCCCGAATCCGCCATGCCGCACCCTCCAGCAACAGTCGCTTTACGGCGGTTTGCAAATATTCATCTAATTTAGCCACAAACCCCAAATTTTTGATTTTCGGAAAATCCCGCCAGCAGTTTAACGCCGTTTTCAGTTTGTCCAACTCCGCCCGAACCAGACCGTTTTCGGCGGATAAATGCGCCGTTTTCAGCAACATTTCGCTGAAAATACGGGAACTTTCGCCCCCGGATTTACGGGAAATTACTTTTTCATACTCCGACGTATTCAAATAGTTGCGCCAAATTTCCTCGGCTTCGGCCACGGATAAACCGCAGGAATTTTCCGGCGGATAGTAGTTACGATATTTCCCCCACGGTGCCGCCGTGTCCGCCATATCACTGCAACTCAAAAGTTCGCCCAGCAACTCTTCGGCAAAGTCAAAGAACCGCTTTTTTTCCTGTCCGGCTAAAATTTCCCGACACGCCGCCGTAAATTCCGCACTGTCCACCTTTACCGTAAACAACCGCATTATCAACTGTTTATAACGCAAATCCTTTTCCGAATCCGTCATTAACTCCGCCCGCCCCGGCAAGCCGAGTTCAAACGGATAGGACTGCACAATCTTATACATAAAACTGTCGATCGTGCCGCTGTTCAGCAAGGTCATATTGGCCGCTAAAATTTGCAGAATCCGGCTTAAACGCTCTGGCGTACACTCCGGCAACGTTACGTTTCCATACGCTTTCAACTCTGCCGGAAAATCCGATATACCACTGCTTTGCAGATATTTACGCACGGGGTCCGACTGTAAAACCCGGCTTAATTCATCGGCACTCATCTGCTTGATTATGGCCGCCTTACGCATACGTTCACTCAGCAATGCCACGCCGTTTTCCTGTAGCAACGCCCGATAAATCATGGCCAGCAACCGTTCAAAAATCTCTCCGGCCGCCGCCCGGGTAAACGTCATCGCCACCAGTTCACGCACCGCCTGCGCCGGGTCCGCCGCCCATAACAACAGTTCCACCATCCGCAAGGTCAAATCCTCGGTCTTGCCAAATCCGGCCGAAGCACTTACGGTGTAAGAGTTTATCAATCCGGTATATTCCGCACTCATCGTTGTTCCTCCAAACTGCGCCAGAACTCCGGCGTTAAGAAATCCGCCGGATTAAATCGCCCCAGCACATCGGCAAAGCTGTTCTGAAAATTAGACACCGCCCGCGGCGGCCAGAAGCAACGCCGCACAAAAATTGACTTTAACACCATGTCGGCACAATTCACCGCCGAGGCTAAAATGTCCGCATTTTCCGTTAATTCGGTAAACTCCTTTATCCCGGCCTCCGTATACACCAGCGGCACATAAAAATACGCCGCACGAATAACGGCATCCGCTTGAAAATCCGGCAAATTCAACTCCTTAAGCCCCGCCATATATAACGGTAACTGCAAATCCTGCCAATATTTTTCTTTATCCAAGCCAACCACCTGCCGCCATACCGACTCGGCTTCGGCGCCCTCTTCCACATTTTCCGTTACCGGCAGTAAACCCTTGCCGCCCCAATGTTTATCCTGCGGCGACTGTACTTTGCCGCCGGTTTTATAGTCAATAATCCGCCAATTAAAACCGCCGCCGGCATCCCGACGGTCGATGCGGTCTATCGTGCCGCGTAAACGCAAATTTTCCCGCCAGGCCTCCCGTTCGGCCTCCGGAAAGAACGCATAAAACACCCTTGGCCACGCCACTTCAAACGGTTGTTCCACCTTTACCGTATGCCAATTTTCCGCCATTACTCCGGCCTGATGCGTGGCAAATCCCCGCAACGACTCTTCCAGCAACTCCAACTGCAATCCCACCAGACCACTGCCGCCGGAGGCAAAATTTTCCGCCTCCACCTGCGCCGCCAATTTACGGCACTGCGTTAAAATCTCATTTTCCGTTTCCCGGCCGGCCGACTTCAACCGCCCCCGGCAATAGCGTTCCACAATTTTATGCAGTACCGTACCCCAAGTCATGTCATCCATTTCCAGACCGTTGCCGGACAACTCTTTACAACGCAGTATCCGTTCCCGATAATATTGAAACGGGCATTGCAGATAGGTGGAAAACCCGGTTACGCTGATGGTATTTTTTAATAAATTATCCACCTTTACCGGCAAAAACGGCGGAAAACTACCGTTAAGCTCCGTCGGCAGTGGCGACAACAACAATTTTTCATTTAATTCACTGCCGAACAACTCCTTACAACGCAACGGCAAGGTTTCGGCCGCCACCTGCATCAACAGTCGTGCCGGCCGCAAAACCGTACCGTCCGTCCCGGTTCGGGCCGCCAGCAACTGCAGATTATAACAGCCGGACAGATGTTTAAAACGCACCACGTCGGCCGCATAATAATTATCCGCCGTCAACATAGACAAACTGCGTTTAAGTTGTTCCGGCAGAAAAATATCCGCCGTACTGCCGTAATTGAAATTTTCCGCATTAAAGCCCGCAATCAGCAAATTTCCACCACCGGAACGCCAGCCAAGTTCCAAAAAGCCAGACAATTCCGCCTGCCCGTCCCGGTTTGAATCCCCCGACAGCACGGCACTATTCAATAATAAACGAAACAAAGTAATTCGCAACGGGTTGCCTATCGGCAATCTTACCGCATCGGCCACCAAATTTTTTAACGGTTCCAACTCCGCAAAATCACCACGCACAAAATTACCGCTCTGCACCACCCGACCAGCCCACTCCCACACCGCATAGAGTTGATTATCAGCTATTAACACCGCAGCACGCTCGGCATATAAAAACTTAAATGCGTCAAATTCCGCCCCGGTTTTATCCTGCGCATAAGCCCATGCCTCCGCACAACTGCTCAGCACTCTGCGTTGCTGAATATCATCCCACGCCGCCAGCACCGCAAACCAGTCCAAGCCGAAAATTTTAGTTGACAAATAATTCTGCACCAAGCCGTTACGCAACAACAGCATAAAACTGTCAAACGTTGGCACCGCCACCGCAAAATCCAGCAATCCGGCCAACAGCACCGCCAACGGCGACGAGGACAATGCGGCGGTTTGCGGCCGGTAAAACTCCGGCAACTCCGCATCCAAAGCGCATTTATCCAACAGTACATCCGCCGTCTGCGAATCCAGCACTCCAATCACCGCCGGGTACTCCGCCAACGGCAACGCCTTCAACGTATTTACGATCTTTAGTGCTTCGTCCTCCGCCGTGGCCATAAAACGCAGGTTATCTTTAACGTTAAAATCTATCGGAGTTTGCAGATAATAATCCGGTTTCGGCCGCCCGAACTCATCAAAGTTTTCCAGCTCGCTGTCCGGCACCGGCAACCAGTGTTCCACCGGAATTTCCAACCGCTCCACCGCCGACAACACCGCCTGCTTTAACTCCAGACAACCGATAAATACTACTTTTTCCACCTCGGTACGGACATTGGCCGGCTGAACGGCGGAGTGCAGTATATTATTGGCGGCATCATCGGTCAAGTCCGTTAATTTTTGCAGATAACGCTGTTCCAGATTGGCAAAAGCCGAAAAACGCTCCAGCGTTTCATAATTATATTCACCCTCTTTGGCGGCCAGCAGATTAACCACTTGCGCTATACTGCGGTTTTCTCCCGCCAATGTCAACCTGGTCTGCTGCAGATTTCGGGCGACGCCGGCCAGATATGCCGCCGACATATTCTGCCAACTGGCCGCCTGACGAAACAGAATTTCACTCGTTTCAGCCGGAAGCTCACGCAAGGCCTCCACCCATTTCCACAAAACTTCCGCCTCCGACGCTCCGGCCGGCAGGTTCAACAAGCGCTCCGGCTGAATTACCGTAAGATTTATTACGCCGTTGGCAAAACGCCCCGCCAGCTCCTCACGCAATAAACGGCACGATTCAGCTGTAGGTGTTACCAGCAAAATTTTTTCAAAATTTCCGGTGTCCGCCTGCTCCATACCGTTCAACAGCTGTTTTACCGCCGAACTTAAAATCGTTTCGTTTCTGCCCAATGCCGTCAGTTTCATTATTTCTCCAAAATTTTGCGTGATTCTTATTAAAGAAGATAACCGGTTGCGGCTTAATTTCAAATTTTTTTACTATTTTTGGGACTTTTTTTACTGATTTTCAATATTCGCCCGGAACAAACCGTTTTAATTCCGGTCTAATAAAGCAGTAAACTTCTTTCTTTATTGTGCCTGTTCAACAGGCCATGCCTCCGAGCCAGTGATGGGCGGGGGCTTGTTTTTTTTGGAGGGGCGGGATAAGAGTAATATGCGGCTTTTAGGTGTGGCGCAGATTTACTTTACTCACGTTGCCACGCCACACGATAATACGCCAAAACACATTAAGATAAATCGTTTGGGCTAAAACCAGCCCCCAATGCCAGCGGGCAATTAAAAAACACGGCGCCAACAACTTAAATGTCAGCTTGGCATACCATAGCATTTGCAGGTAAATCCGCCAGCGGCCAGCGGCAAAAATCTGCTTTAACGCTTGCCGCCGAAGTTCAATGTCATACTTCTTTAAGCGGAAAAAACGCGACATAAAATCGTTTACCCATGAACAGAATCCATACCGTAAATCCTTACTCATCTGCCGGTAATGCGTTTTGTAAAACTCCAGAAAAGAGATTATGTTGGCGGCAATATCGTGTATCGACCGGAGGTTTAAAGTGGTTGTTACCGAATTTGAACGATGCCGGTAATAATAACCCACCCCGCCAATATAAACTATGCTCTGAGCCGCCCAAAACACCCGATACGTCCACTCGTCATCCTGATGCCGACGGCCGGGGACTTGATACAACTCGTTTTCCACCAGCAGTCCACGGCGGTAGCACTGCAGCCAAGTGGCGGAACGGAAACGGTTTTGCAAAATAATCTCCAACGCTTTTTTTCCGCTGAGTATTTGATTTTTCGGCAGATTACGTTTGATAACTTCTTCAACTTTAAACTCATTATTGTCGCCAATATGAAAAACCGTGGCGGCAATGCCGATAATATCCAAGTTGCCAAATTCCGCCACCGCCGCATGGCTTCGGGCCAAAAGCGTTTCTTCCAGCACATCGTCGCCGTCCGCAAAAAAGATGTATTGCCCGGCGGCATTTTGAATACCGTAGTTCCGGCTTACCGAGGCCGACCCGGTACACGGCAGTGATACCACGGCAAAACGACGGTCATCCGCAATCAGAGACTGAATTAACGCCAGCGTACCGTCGGTACTCTCTTCCACCACACAAATACATTCAAAATCCGTAAAAGTCTGCGCTTTCACCGAGGCGATCAGTTCGGCAATATAATCGGCCACATTGCATGCCGGTACAATTATTGAAAAAAAAGGTGCACTGTTACTCATTTTTTATACTCTTTTTTAACTTAATAATGGTACAAAACAACCACACCGCCGCCACGCCGAATTGAGTACAACGGAAAAAATATTTTAAATCCGCCCGCTTTAAATCCGCCGGATTTACGGCTTTATACTCCACTTCCGCACACATGGCACGATACCGCTGATTAAAATCACCGAAATTACCGGCTTTATCACAAACCGCCGTCTGCAATTCATGGTAACGGGTGGTTAAATACAATGGCGCTTCCGCCGATGGGAAATATTGTTTTAAATTATTATCTTTAAACACTTTATAGCGTTCCTGCCACCGCATACACCACAATTCTTCCATCTCGGCAAACCGCTTTTTCCGCTTCTGTAAAAACCGCAGACAGGCCGAACCCGGATTGGATACATAGAAGTACAGCACTTTATCCGACAATACCGCCCGCTGAACATACGGCAGATACGAGAAGAAAAAAGCTTCATCCTCATTGATCTTCAGCCCAAGGCGAAACTGTAACTTATGCCGCTTAATTAAATCATGCCGGAACAGCGAAAGCGTTATATATCCACGTGCCGTAATTGACGCCGGATCACCCAGCCGCAAAAATGGATGCACCAGATTGGTTAACACCGCCGCCCGTTCCCACACTACTTCTCCCGGAACCGGAATTACGGCACTGATGTCGGCCGCTTTACCGTCTTTTATGCGTTGCAAGGCGCAACAACTCAAGTCGGCCTGATGGTTTTGGGCATTATTATACAAGTTTTCCAAAAAGTCCGGTGCCACTTTATCATCGGCATCCACAAAACTGATCCATTCGCCTTCGGCCAACGTCAGCCCCCGGTTGCGCGCCGCACTGCTGCCTTGATTCGGGCCGGAAACAAACCGGATTATGTCCGGAAAGCGTTCGGCATACTCTTTGCCGATTTCCGGCGAGTTATCGGTTGAACCGTCGTCAATCAGGATAATCTGAATCGGCTTCAGCGTTTGCCCCGTCAACGAGTCCAGACAATCCCGCAGTTTATCCCCCGGATTATAGACCGGCACAATAACTGAAACCATACTGTTATTTAACATTTTCCGCCACTCGCTTTCCTGCAATCCCATATCGGTACCCGCTCCGGCATTGCAGCGGGTACGTTATTCACTAAAAAAAATTTACACGTTATATTCTTTTTTTCAACTGTTTTTATAATTTTTCTTACTATAAAAATTCACTATTCTGCAAAAACAACATTGAAAAAGTTAATAAACATGGTTATAGTATGGTGTATTAGTAATTTTGGCTAATTAAATCGTTATATTTTTTCCGGACTTATGCCGTACATAGAATAATTTAAATAACATTGCGGGACATTATGAAAAATAATACAATTGTTACGATTGCCAACCAAAACTATTTTTGGGGTGCATTGCTTTTGGTCGCATCTGTCAGACAAGCCGGCATGGATGAACCCATACATATCTTTCAGTCCGGCTTTACCGCAGAGATGAAAAATCAACTTGCCGCACTCGGTGATGTTACCATCTTTGAGGCCGACAGCAAGGGCCGCAGTTTAACCTGTCTGAAGCCGGAAGCCATGCTAAGCGCCAATACCGACTATATTACATGGGTGGACTCCGACGGCTATTTTAACGGCAATGTTTCCGAGTTGATGATTCCGTCCGCCCCGGATAAGGTTCATCTTAGATTGCGGTCGGCGGCCGACAATAAAAGCACCTTCGAGTCTCTGAATTTATATGCCCCGGATGATGTACCCGGCAATATTCCACAGCATATTTTACAGGTTTGGCAACAGGATGTGCATAAGCTGGCCGGAACGGTCAACAGTACACCGAAAAATGCAACGTGCGCCGTGGCGTGCATTTTAGCTTTTCATAAAAACAGCCGGCCGTTTCTGGAAGCCTGGAAACAACAGATGGCGACCGTACTGCCGCAGAAAAACGTCGGCGTGGTGGATAAACACTTGTCGGCCTATCGGCAGTTGGATGAGTCGGTGCTGAACAGTCTGCTTTGTTTCTGGCCGCAAGCACCGCTGGCGGAAGATTACCGGTTAGATAAAAATCGCGCCAAATTGTTCCTCCATGTAGTGGGGATTCCCAAGCCCTGGGAGTGGTGGTCTAAAGCTACGTATAAAAAATATTATGTTGAAATTATGCGGCTTGTCGATTGGATAAAAGAGCAAAATCTCCCGGATTTGAAGATTCCGCGGGCATTTAACCGCAAATATGCGTTTTTCCATAAGCATTGCAGTCTTATTTGTCTGCTTTATCGCATATTACGCAAATTGTCCTTGATTTTTAACCGGTAATAAAGTGTACACAATTATGTCATTTTTGTGCCAAATCGTGATTCGGACGACGGAAGCATGAAAATTCCGGTAATAAAAAACACCTTTACCGGCTATATAAAAATGGCGGTATTTTTACTTGAAGGCATTTTTGTCTCTCGCTGGATTATCCAATATCTGGGGATGGAACAATACGGCTTATGGGCGTTGTTATGGAGTCTTTTCGGCTACACATTACTGCTGGACGGCGGGTGCGGACTGGCGGCGCAAAAATATACCGCCGGCGGGTTGTATATTAAAAATCCACTGGAATACAGCCGGATAATCTCGACAATTTTCACCTTTCACAGCGTTATGGCACTGGTAATTGCCGGTGTAACGGTGGCAGGAGGCTTCTTTTTGCCGCAACTGCTGGATATTAACGAACCGGAAAAACTACAGCAGGCCCGAATCTGTTTCTTTCTGTTCGGTTTTGGGTCGGCCCTGCTGTTCCCCACCGGGCTGTTCCCGGAAATTTTAATCGGGTTGCAAAAAATCTATCTGCGCAACTCAATAACCGTTTGCAGTAAAATTGCCGAACTTGCCGGCGTCATCATTATGTTTTTGCTGGGCGGCAAACTAATCACCTTAATCGCTTTTATCATGTTTAGTACGCTGGCGGAGAATTTAATTACCGCCTTTTTTGCCTTTAAAAATATTCCCGGCTTTAAACTGCGGTTCTACAGCGACCGTAAACACTGGCGGGAAATTATCAGCTTTAGCGGTTATGTATATTTAGGTATTCTAAGTAATTTACTATTAACACGAACCAGCCGGATTTTAATCAGCATCTTCTGCGGCATGACCAGTGTGGGATTGTTCCAGATTTCCAGCAAACTGGCCGATTTATGTTCCAAATTAGTAACGCAGTATCAGGAAAATATTGCACCGATTACCGGAAGTCTGCATAAAAGAGGCAAGTTTTTGGCCTTAGGCCGTATTGTCTTTGGGGCAATGCGCTGGAATGCGTTCACGGCAACGGCGGTGATGTTACCGTCTTTCTTTTTAGCGGCGCCGCTGCTGTTGGTGTTGTTTAAAGTGGAGTCGCCGGATATTACCGCACTAAGTAGACTCTTTTTAGTCTCGCTGTATTTAACCATTGTCTACCGTTCGGTGCCGCAGAAGTATTTTGTGATGTCTGACCAGCACCGGTTTTCCAACTGGATTTTACTGGGCGAGGCCTTGGCCACCGTGGTATTGAATATATTGCTGTTAAAAACCTTCGGCATTGTGGTGGTGCTGTATGTGGCGATTGGCCTGAAGCTGTTTATCTCATTTGTCTTCTTTATGCCGCTGCTGTTAAAACGACTCCACCTGAACGCCTGGTTATTTGTGCGTAAAATCGGGATTGAACCGTTGCTGGCGGGGATTCCGGCCATGCTGTGGCTACAGGGCTTCAGTTATTTGGCTCCGGCGGCAACGCCTTGGGTAAAGATTATCGTTGCCGGCGGCATTGCCGGGGTTTTATACGGAATTGCCATGCTGGTATTCTGCCCGCTACCACGTAAAATACGCAAATTTATCCCCCCAATGTTATGCCGACTCTGCCGGATAAGTGGCGGCCGGCTCGACTAAATCAATGACTGCGGGTCGGCATCCACATAAACATCCACTTTGCCGTTATAATGGCGGCGAGTGGCTAATTCCCGCAATTTCCGCCGCAAATTCTTCAGCTTTTTACCCCGAAATAGAATCTGACAACGGAATTTGCCCTTAATCCGCTCTACCGGCGACGGCATCGGGTCGGCCGTAATCATACCGTCATTCAAATACGGTTTCAACTCCGCAAAACACTCTGTAGCACAACGCATGCACAAGGTTTGGTCTTCACTGCGGAAGTGCAAAATTAAAATATGGCCAAACGGCGGATAAGACAGCAACTCCCGCACCGCCGCATCATATTCATAAAATCCGGCGTAATCATTTTTCATCGCCAGCACAATCGCTTCATGCTGTGGTGAAAACGTCTGCACCAGCACCTCGCCCGGAATGTCGCCCCGCCCCGCCCGGCCCGCCACCTGAGTCAATAACTGAAAGGTACGCTCCGCCGAACGGAAGTCCGGAATATACAAGCCCTGGTCGGCATTGATTACCCCCACTAAGGTGATGTTCGGGAAATGCAGGCCTTTGGCGATCATCTGTGTGCCAATCAGAATATCAATCTCGCCACGCTGAAGTTTGTCCAGCGTATCTTCATAGGCGTCGGCGCCACGCATGGTGTCTGAATCCATCCGGGCAATGCGGGCATTCGGGAAGATTGCTCTGGCCATCGATTCAATCTTTTCCGTGCCACTGCCGGAGTAATGAATGCCACGCCCGCCGCACTGCGGACAAACCTCCGGTGCCGGTATGGTAATGCCGCACATGTGGCAACTCAGCGTGTTAGCCTTTTTATGATAGGTAAAAGATACCGAACAATCCGGGCAACCGGCCACATAACCGCAGTCTTCACACAACATCTGCCGCGCAAACCCCCGGCGGTTCATAAACAATATCGTCTGCTCGTTACGGGACAACCGCTCTTTTACCGCATTGATCAGCATGGGCGAAAACAAGGAACTTTTCGGCGCATTATCATCCGATTCCCCGTCGGACGGAAAATCATTGTTGTTCAGCCGCAAATCCACCACCTGCCAGACCGGAGGAAGAGTGTTGCCCGCCGGAATACTCATCCGGCACATCTCATAACGCTTTTGCAACACATTATAATAGGTCTCAAACGACGGCGTGGCCGAACCCAGAATTACACACGCATTTTCCAGCTTTCCACGCATTACCGCCACATCTCTGGCATTATAACGGGGCGACTCCGACTGCTTATAACTGCCTTCATGCTCCTCATCCACCACAATCAAACCCAAATTACGGAACGGCGCAAACAAGGCCGAACGGGCGCCCACCGCAATCGACACCTCGCCCCGGCTGATCTTATTCCACTGGTCAAACCGCTCCGCCTCGGTAAGTTTACTATGCAATACACTCACCTTTTCGCCAAAACGGGCCCGGAAACGACGCACCGTCTGCGGCGTCAGCGAAATTTCCGGCACCAGAACAATGGCACTTTTCTGCGCCGCCAAAACCTTATCGATCGCCTGCAAATAAACCTCGGTCTTACCGCTGTTCGTAACCCCGTACAACAACATAACGTGATTCGCCGTCCGCCCCGTGCGCATTTCCTCAAATTTATCCAGCGCCGCCTGCTGTTCCGACGACGGCGGCAGTGGTTGACTCGGCATGACTTCATCTGAAAACGGATTCCGGTACTCCGGCGCTTCGTAAATCTCTATATAACCGTCTTTCTGCAGATTCGCCGCCACCGTGCCGCCGCAGGACGCCAGCGACAACGCCGCCTTTAACGGCAGTTCACCCTCTTGACGAAATACCGCCAGTAATTTTTGCTGTTTTTCACTCTTTGGGGGCTTGACCGGCGGCGATGCGGCTGGACGGCCGATTTTACAGTTTTTTTCCTTTATTTTACCACTGCGAACCACGCCCGGCAACAACGTTTTTAACGCCTGCTCCCGTGAACAGCAATAATAGTCCGACAGCCAATCCCCAAGTTTAAGCAACGCTTCCGGCAGTCTGGTGCGGTTATCACTTAAACGGATTATCTCCGCCAATTTTCCACCAAAATCACTCTCCGCCGCCACCTGCACCACAAATCCGGTGCGCTGACTGTGGCCAAATGGTACGACTACCTGCGAACCCGCTCCCACCTCCTCCAGCAATGCCGCCGGAATCAGATAGTCAAAACTGCGATCCAGTGATAATTCGATCAATACCTTTGCCACACTCATATTACTTAGCCCACTTTTTTTACGTTTTAATGCGTTTTCATATAATATAACACCTTTATGACGGCGTAAACCACGTTTTAGATAAAAAATTTGAAAAAAATTGCTTTTTCTTTTTGACATTCTCCATAGTTGAAAGTATCTTATATAAATAGTGATATGGAATGAACCGAAATTTATGAATTTGGAATATAAAGGGTAAGGAATCATGACTAAAAGAGATTTGGTTGTTAAAATTGCAAAAGAAACTGATTTAATTCAGAATGACGTGGCTACTGTTGTACAGAAAACTTTAGACTATATCGCTCAGGAACTGATCGATGGCAATACGATTGAATTACGCAACTTCGGCGTATTCGAAATTAAAGTCCGGAAGAGCCGCAAGGGGCGTAACCCGAACCAGCCGAAAAATGAAGTGCTTATTCCCGAACGCACCGTGGTTAAATTCCGCGCCGGTAAGGAACTGAAGGATGCGGTGGAAAAACTCGATCCCAAGCGTTTCATTTAATCCATTAACTTTCCCGTTTGTATCTGGGTGTAAGTAATGGAAGAATTTGCGTCTAACTGTAACAATTGCCACGTGTGCGGCATATTGGGTTTGGACTGATGTATGTGAAATTTGCGTCAAACCATGCAAAATGCAGTTTGACGCAATTTTGCTTTTTTAATAACTTAAATTAATGGGTTTTTATTTATGGCTAAATTTGCTCCGCCGCCGGGAACCAGCGACATCTTCCCGGATGAAACTCCTAAATGGAGATTCCTGGAACGCACTGCGGAAAAGGTGTTCGCCGGGTATAATTTCGGCGAACTGCGTACTCCGCTGTTTGAATATACTGAGGTCTTTAATCGCGGGCTGGGCAATGAGACCGAAGTCGTTCGGAAAGAAATGTACACCTTTCAAGACCGCGGCGGACGCAGTTTGACGCTGCGCCCCGAAGGTACTGCCGGCGTGATGCGCTCTCTGCTTAATACCGACGTTCTGAACGGTAACGAACAACGGGTGTTCTACTATGGCCCCATGTTCAGAGGTGAACGCCCCGCCGCCGGACGCCGCCGCCAATTCCACCAAATCGGCGTGGAAAATGTGGGCCGCATTGCCCCCGAACTCGACGCCGAATGTATCGCCATGCTGATGGATCTGCTTGATAATGTTGGCATTAAAGATGCGGAACTTATTGTCAATACCCGTGGCGTGGCCGCCGATAGAGTGGAAGCCGCCAAGCAGCTTAAAACGTATTTTTCAGCTCATATTGACGATATGTGCGAAGACTGCAAAGCCCGGTTGAATGGCAATATCTGGCGCATTTTAGACTGCAAACAGGAACACTGCCGCCAGATTATCGCCGATGCTCCCAATTATTTAGACTATTTTACCCCGGAATCCAAAGCCTATTTTGACTGCGTTTGCCGCACTCTGGACGCCTTGGGGATTAAATATCGCCATGACCCCTTGCTGGTGCGTGGTCTGGACTACTATGTCCATACCGTTTTTGAGGTTACGCATAGTGCCATCGGCGGCAGTGCCATGGCCGGCGGCGGCCGTTATGAGCTGTTTTTACCCGAACAGAGCCGCCCCGTAATCGGCGTGGGATTCGCCGCCGGTATGGAAAGAGTGTTGTTGACTCAGGAAGCCCTCAACTTCCAGGTTCCCAACGAAGCCAATCCCGTGGTTTATCTGATCGGTTTAGGCGAAAACGCCCGTTTAGCCAATATGAAACTCGCCGCCGAACTGCGAAAAAATAACATTACCGCCGTACCCGAAGTGGAAGATAAATCCATGAAGGCGCAAATGCGCAGCGCCAATCGCCTGAATGCCAGAGTGGCATTGATTACCGGCGATGATGAACTGAACCGGAATGTGGTGATTGTACGGGATATGAACGGAGCAGAGCAAATTGAAGTGCCACGCTCTGATGTTGCAGAAAAATGTCTTGAAATTATAAATATCAACTAATAACGAAAGAGAGAAAATTATGGCTATCAGCAAAAAGAATTTGATCTTTTTAGGTGCGCCGGGTTCCGGTAAAGGCACCATGGCGTCGGCACTGAAAGAAGTTCAGCCGCTGGCACATATCTCCACCGGAGATTTACTGCGTGACGAAATTAAACGCGATACCGAACTCGGCCGGGCCGCCGCCGGTATCATGAAGGCCGGCGGTCTGGTGCCGGACGAAGTGGTTTGCGGTATGGTTAAAAATCGTTTGGCGATGCCCGACTGCGAAAACGGCTTCATTCTGGACGGCTTCCCCCGTACCATTCCGCAGGCCGAAAAATTAGACGAAGTTTTAACCGAACTCGGCAAAAAAGTTGACGCCGTTATCAATATCGTGGTGGAAGACCAGGTTATTTTACAGCGTTTGACCAGCCGTTTGTGCTGTAAGGGCTGTTCCGAAATTTACAACAAACTCAGCAAAAAGCCCAAAGTTGACGGCGTTTGCGATAAGTGCGGCGGACAGCTTTATCAGCGCCCCGACGACTCGCTGGAAACTGCTCAACAGCGTTTGGACGTGTTCTACAAAAATACTCAACCGTTAATTGACTTCTATGCCAAAAAAGGCCTGGTAGTGGATATTACCGGTGACGAAATCTCCGACAAACTCAACGCTATGTTGAACGCGTTGGCATAACCTACCTGAAGGCATACTTATTATGGTAAGCAGCAGGGATGTTATCATCCATACTCCGGAAGAGATTGCCCGGATTCGGGTGGCGGCCGCAGCCACCGCCCAGGTTCGCGACACTCTCGCCGGAATGATTGAGGCTGGAATGACGACTAAAGACGTTGATATTCTGGCCGGTCGCTTAATTGCGCAAACCGGCGGCCGCAGTACTTTTTTAGGCTATTGCGGCTTTCCCGGCAATGCATGTATCTCGGTTAATGAAGTGATTGTTCACGGCATTGGCGATGACCGTACCGTATTGAAAGACGGCGATATTGTCAGCATTGACTTAGGGGTAACTTTAAACGGAGCCACCGGAGACACCGCCAGAACCGTGGTGGTGGGCGGTAAAGCCACTCCGCAGGTGGATATGCTGCTAAAAGTTACTCAACAAGCGTTGTTTGACGGCATTGAACAAGCCGTAAAAGGCAATCATATCGGCGATATTTCTAAAGCGGTGGAGGCCGCCGCCAATCATGCCAAACTCGGAGTTGTACGGGACTATGTGGGGCATGGATGCGGTATTAATCTGCATGAACCACCCGAAATTCCAAATTTTTGCGGTCGCTACCGCGGCCCGGAATTACACCCCGGAATGGTGCTGGCCATTGAACCCATGTTCAATTTAGGCACTTGGAAAGTTAGAACCGAACGGGACGGCTGGACGGTTAGAACTTGTGATGGTAAATGGTCCGCTCATTTTGAGCATTTAGTATTAGTAACTGAAGATAAACCGGAGATATTAACGTGGCCAAAGATGATGTTATAAGAGTAGATGGCATAGTTAAAGAGTTGTTGCCGAACACCATGTTTAAGGTGGAAATCCCCGGCGAACACATTATTTTAGCTCACATCAGCGGGAAAATGCGTTTAAATTTTATTCGCATTCTGCCCGGCGACAGTGTAACTTTGGAAATGTCGCCATACGATTTGACCAAAGGTAGAATCGTATTCCGCAAAAAGTAAATTGTTAATCACTAATATTATACCGGAACAATTCAGGTTGCTTCGGTATGATTTTTACACCAGGGAAAAAAATGAAAGTTTTAGTATTGAACGCCGGCAGCAGTTCGGTAAAGTTCACGATGTACAGCATGTCGCACGAATCAGTTTTGGCCAAAGGCCAGGTGGAACGCTTAGGTTTGGAAAATCCAAACCTGATTTACAAGCGCAGTGACGGCGTAAAAGATACTCAGGAACGCCGGGACATTAAAAATATTGCCGACGCGATTCGTGCTATTTGCGAAAAATTAGTTGATAAAGAAATCGGCGTCTTAAACTCTATGAAAGACGTTGAAGCTATCGGACACCGGGTACTGCACGGCGGAGAACGTGCCAACCGCCCCGTGTTGGTTAATAACGAAATTAAAGATATTATCCGTGACTGCATCCCGCTGGGACCGCTGCACAATCCCGCTAACTTAGCCGGGATTGAGGCTTGTGAACAGATCTTCCCCGGCGTACCAAATGTGGCCGTTTTTGATACCGAATTTCACCAGTCGATGCCGCCGCAGGCGTTCTTATATGCTATTCCATACGAATTTTACACCAAATACGGCATCCGCAGATACGGCTTCCACGGCACCAGCCATAACTTTGTGGCCAGAGCTACCGCCGCCTTTATGGATAAACCCTTAGCCACCTTAAAGTTAATCACCTGCCATCTGGGTAACGGGTGCAGTATTACCGCCGTTAATCACGGGCTGGTGGTGGATACATCGATGGGAATGACTCCGCTGGAAGGGTTGGTTATGGGAACCCGCAGCGGCGATATTGACCCGGCGGTGATCTTGCGCTTAATGGAATTAGGCAAGACTCGCGAAGAAATTGATAAACTCTTGAATAAACAAAGCGGGTTACTCGGCGTAGGCGGTATCGGCTCCAGCGATATGCGCGATATTATCGCCGCCGAAGAAAAAGGCGATCAGCAGGCATTGCTGGCACGCCGCATGTTTACCCGCCGGGTGGTGAAGTACATCGGCGCATACTACACGCTGATGGGCGGCGCCGATGCCATTGTTTTCACCGGCGGCGTAGGCGAATGGAGCAATTACGTGCGGGCGAAAGTTATGGTTAAACTCGGTTGCTTAGGCGTAGAGCTGGATGCCGAAGAAAACGCTAAATGTCTGGGTCGCACCGGGGTTATTTCTACCCCGAACAGCCGCACCAAGGTAATAGTTATGCCCACCGACGAAGAGCTGATGATTGCCCGCAGTGTGTTGGAAACTTTAAAAATGGATGACGTTCGCTTAAATCCGAACAAAAAATAATGGTGAGATGGAAAATGAGTGCTTTAGATATTTTTATTAAACAGGCGCAACAGGCCGGTAAACGTTTGGTTATGCCGGAAGGGCAGGACTCCAGAGTGGTGGCCGCCGCCAATATGGTGATGGAACAAAACGTGGCAGCCAAAGTTGTGGTGCTGGGTACGGAAGCCGAAATTTCCGCCGCCTGCCTTAAGGCCGGTATTACGGAACGCAAGTTTGAATCTCTCGACTATATGGCGTCGCCGCTGTTTGAACAGTACGCCGCTCAGTTTGCCCAAATGCGGGCCGCTAAAGGCGCAACCATTGAAACCGGACGCAAAGCCATGAACAGCCGCATCTATTTCGGCGCCATGATGAGCCGCAACGGGTTAGTGGACGGTCTGGTGGCCGGAAGTATCGCCAGCACCGCCGACATGTTGCGTGCCGCATTCCAATGCATCGGCACTGCCCCCGGCATCAAGATTGGCAGCAGCTGCTTTATTATGGACCTGCCCCGCCCCACCGAAAGCGGCGACCAGGTGTTGCTGTTCGGCGACTGCGCCGTAAACCCCAATCCCAACGCCGAACAACTGGTGGATATTGCAATTGCCACCGGCAAGACTTATCAGGCGTTAATCGGCAAAACTCCACGCATTGCGTTTTTGTCGTTCTCCACCAAAGGCAGTGCTCAGCATGAACTGCTGGAAAAAGTGGTGGCCGCCGCCGAGCTGTGCAAAGCCCGCATCGCCGCCGACCAGCTGGATATGGTTTGCGACGGAGAACTGCAGGCCGATGCCGCTATTGTACCGGCCGTCGGCGCCAGCAAAGCACCGGGCAGTGAGGTGGCCGGGTCTGCCAATGTTTTGATTTTCCCGGACTTGAATGCCGGTAATATTTGCTACAAGTTGGTTCAGCGTTTAGCCGGAGCCGGTGCTTACGGCCCGATTTTACAGGGCTTGGCCGCTCCGCTGAATGACCTGTCCCGCGGCTGTACCGCCGAAGATATCTTTGGCGTGGCCGCTATTACGGCATGTCAGGCCATTGCCAAATAATACATATTCGGCAAAAAAAAGAGCAGGCTTTAAACACCTGCTCTTTTTTTGTCGGCAAATTATAACTGCAAACTTTGCCGCACTTTATCTGCTACGGCTTTGCCTAAAATTTCAGAACCCTTTTGCATAAAATGGCAGTCGTTTTTTACCTGCGTTTCCGCCTGATATGGCGCAATTATACTGTATAAGTCCAAAACTTCAATATTATGTTTGGCCATAACTTCTTTGGCCGCCGCATTCAACTCCACCATCTTTTCCGCCGCACCATAAGGCGATTTTTCCGGTAACGGCGTGGTGGTGGCAAAAACCAGCTTCTTGCCCTGAGCCGACAACTCCGCAATGATTTTTTCCAGCGCCGCCTGATAATCCGCCACTTCCACTAAACGGTCGTGTATGCCAAAGTTAAAGACAATTAAATCCCAATTACCTTTTTTACCGTCGTCATCCAGCCAGATTTGCAGATTCTCCGGTGCTGTAAACGCCGCCGCAAATGCCGAACCGCAATCAGCCGGCGCACGATGCACGTTTACCTGCGACGCCAACTCACTTCTAACTACTCCGGTATACGCCCGTGATATCGCATCGCCTATCAATAAAATCCGCGGCAAATTCGGTATATCCGCCACATATCCCCAGTTCCACGCCTGCGGATCGTCCGGCGCCGCCAGCATATACTCCCGGTAATAATAATCACCCAGACCCGCCGCCAGCTTATCCAGCCAGCGTTGCTCCGCCGCCGGACGGGTAGCCTTCCACTCATTAAACCGCTCCAGCGCCTTATTGTCCGCTAACAGGCGGTTACGCACCAGAATATCCGCTGCATTCGGCATATAAACGTTTGCCAGTTCCAGCTCCGCCAGCTTTAACGTACCTTTGGCCGGAACATCAAAATGAAACCGATAATACTTGTATTTTTCCTGCGTTTTAGCCGCAAAATCACAGCGCAGACCACGCACCGAAAATGGTTCAAACATGATTTTACGCTCAATAAGCTGATAATCTTTACCGTCATTCGACGCATATAGTGCCCAGCCTATCGGATCACACTCCGGCGAATCCGGCGCCGCCGTAATAACATAATTTTCCAGTTTCAACGGCCGTGCCAGCTCTATATCCACAACATTCATGCCCGCTTTGGCATTAGTTACCCAGCAGCTGACGGGGTCTTTATCAAACAAACTCTCCACGACATCGGCCAATTTGGTTTGCGAAGTGTCTTTCAGCACGGCTTCACCGGGGCAACGCACTTCGGCATCGGTCCGCAACGGCAGATTCAACGCCATTTGCACATCCGTCTGCCAATCCGTAGGCAACTTGTTATCAAATACATTCAGTTTTTCAAAATAAAATGTGCCGTCGCCGCCACCCAGACGCAACTGCTCAATATCAAACTGCAACGGATCAGTAATTGTACGGCTTAATACCATATTTCCATTTATATACACCTCAAAGCCGTCTACCCCGCCCGGCGCCATCAACAACGCCAGATGCACCCACTCGTTTACCGGTATCAGCGGCAGTGAGTCGCCAATGCGTACCCGCCCCTTTAACGTTAGTACGTCCATCAAAAAACTATAATGACTGCCGTCCTCATCCGCCCGCAAATACATGAAAATCGACTGCCCCTCATTATTACACCACGAACCCAGCATAATTACATCTTCACCGGACGCCACCTTCAGCATCGTTTCAAACGCATATTTTTTGCCGCTGAACGGCGTGTCTATCCGCAACAAACCGCCGGGCGCAATACAGAACGCCGCATTATCGCCAACTCCGGCATGCCCGTTCGTTACCGGTTCCGACAATATCTGTATCCGCTCACCATTCGTCTTCAGCGTACCATCCTGCGTCAGCACCACCGCATTACCGTAATCCTCCGCCGTATATTCCGCCAGCAATACGCCAACTATGAACAATACAGCCAAAATCAAAATTTTTCTAATCATAATTATTTATAATTCCGTTTCCGGTGAACCTGATAACAAAAAACCGTAGTATACAATATGCATACTACGGCGACGACGTGATGCACCCCCGCGCCGCGCCGTCTGGAACCACAGAGCAAGGGGGCATAAGCACCAAGCCCCTTACTCAACTGATAACTCAATTCTAAACTATTTCACCTTGGCTTCATCCCACTTGGCTTTGTTAACAAAAGCGGTCAATGAACGGCCATCGGCGGTTTTACCTTTAAAAGCATAACGTGTGGTGCCGGCGGCATCATAAGTAACTTTTTCGGTAACTTCGGCTTCTACTTTGGCTTTGCTTTTTACATCATAAAACGTGTGTTTCATTCTTGCCTCCCTTTATCATTTTTGTTAGGTGATTTTTTTTACAATGCTAATATGAGCTTCTTTTTAAACAATTTCAAGTGCAAAAACCATTAAAACTCAAAAAAAATCATTTTTTTTTACTATTTTCCGATAGTCTTTCCCCGCTGCAAATTTTTTTTCACTTTTTTACCAAAAAAAATTTGCTTTTCCATCTACCAGCCACTACATTATAAATTTGATGTCTATTTACATCACTTTAGTAAAGTGGAGTGAATGACGGAGCTTTTTTATTTGCATCCGGCCGAATGGTTCGTTTGTATGCTGTTGATTTTTAAAGACGCCCGATTTTTTTAATCTGCCGGATTTAATCTTTAACCCGCACCCAGCCGTTCTGTTCCGTACCGTGGCGGCAAGTAATCTAATTTTCGTCATATTGACTCCGTAACAATCAACCCTGCCGGGGTTGCCATAAAAAAAATACGGTTTATGCAGAACCAATGGGCGGCTCAAGTTAGAGTTGGCAGTGCGGCTCAAGTTAGAGTTGGCAGTGCGGCTCAAGTTAGAGTTGGCAGTGCGGCTTGGATAGAGTCGGCAGTTGGCGGTTTCAGCGTAAGCCATATTTATGACGATTTAGGCAGAAAGAAAAAAAGAACAAATGGTAAAAGAACAAGTCAAAGAAGCGTCCTGCAACTATGTTGATCTGGACAACATGCCGTCAATGGAAGAACTGTTAGGCGGCAACACCCTGAAAAGCGAATTCGCTGTAAACAACATCCTCTCCGGTACCGTAGTGGAAAAGCGCAATGACGGCGCTTTAATCGACATCGGCTACAAGGCCGAAGGTTTTGTACCGGCCGCCGAATTCTCCAAATGGAACGACGTTGCCGTGGGCGACAAAGTTGACGTTTATTTGGAAGAAGTTGAAAACGAAAACAGCATGCCGGGCATCAGCGTTCAGAAAGCATCCAGCATCAGAGCTTGGAACCGCATTACTGAAGAGTGCGGCGAAGGCAGCGTGGTTAAGGGCTTAATGCGCCATCGCGTTAAGGGCGGTATCATTGTCGATATTGACGGCGTGGAAGCCTTCCTGCCGGGGTCTCAGATCGATATCGGCTCGGTTCGCAATATGGACGACTACATTGGCAAGGAATATGACGTTAAGATTTTGAAAATCAATACCGAACGCCGCAATATCGTGGTTTCCCGCCGCGACCTGCTGGAAGAATCCTTACGCGCCCGTCGCAGCCAGCTGCTGGCTGAAATGAGCGTTGGTCAAGTTCGCAAGGGCGTTATCAAAAATATTACCGACTTCGGCGCCTTTATCGATTTGGGCGGCGTTGACGGCTTGCTCCACATTACCGATATGTCTTGGGGCCGCATCGCTCATCCGAGCGAAATGTTTGAAGTCGGTCAGGAAATCGAAGTGGTTATCCTGGATATCGACAACCAGAAAGAACGTGTTTCTTTGGGTTACAAGCAGAAGAGCGCCAATCCGTGGGAACAGGTGGCGGAAAAGTATCCGGTGGGCAGCAAGGTGTCCGGCCGTGTAGTGAATATTATGCCGTATGGTGCTTTCGTTGAACTCGAAGACGGCGTAGAAGGCTTAATCCACGTTTCCGAAATGTCTTGGACCAAGCGCATCACCAAGGCCGGCGAAGTTGTTCGCGTGGGCGAAAATGTGGAAGCCGTGGTTTTGGATATCGACAAGGAAAGCAAGAAGATCTCCTTAGGTTTGCGCCAGAAAGAACGCAATCCGTGGGAAGTTTTGGCGGAAAAGTATCCGGTGGGCAGCAAGATTAAGGGCAAAGTACGCAATATGACCAGCTATGGCGCATTTGTGGAAATCGAAAACGATATCGATGGTATGATCCACGTTTCCGATATGTCCTGGACTCGCAAAATCAACAACCCAAGCGAAATTTTAAAGCCGGGTGATGAAGTTGAAGCCGTTATCCTGGATATCAATGCCGATCAGCAGCGCATCTCCTTAGGTTTAAAGCAGACCGAAGAAGATCCGTGGGCGAATATCGAAAAATTGTACAGCGTGGGCGAACTGGTTAAGGGTAAAGTTACCAAGATTGCCGCTTTCGGCGCTTTCGTTGAACTTTCTCACAAAATCGACGGCTTAATCCATATCTCGCAGATCAGCAAAGACCATGTAGATAAGGTTAAAGACGTTTTGAAGGTGGGCGACGAAGTTGAAGCCCGCGTTATTAAGATGGATAATGACGAACGTCGTATCGGCCTGTCCTTAAAGGCGGCCAGCGAACACTACTCTGACGAAGAACTCAAGGCTGCGGAAGAAGAATACACCGCCGCTCTGAAGCCGGGCGAAGAGATGGTGGGCATGGGCGAAGCCTTTGAAGGCCTTAGCTTTGACAAGTAATTACTGACGTTTCTAATGTTTCAGTAATTTGAAATCTCCGTCGGGATTCCGACGGAGATTTTTTGTTCCGCTCCTAATCGTATATTACGGTGTATTTTCCATAGACATTATAGGAATTATTTTATGCGCTACGAATTGGTTGCGTTACTTGGCTGTTGTGCGGGGCTGTGTTTTTCCGGCATCGGGATCGCTTACAAGGCCGGGCAGAATGTCAATATTATGCCGATGCAGACTTTTGCTTTTGCGGCTCTGGCCGGAGCGGTGCTATACAGCTCACTGGCGGTGGACGCCGTAAAAGAGGCGCCACTGATTTTATATCTGCTGGCGGCAACGGCCGGAATATTCCAGTATCTGGCGGTCAGACTCATGAAGGCGGTGTTAAAATTCGGCCCGCTGTCGCCGGCATGGAGTGCGGTAATGTTAAGTTTTATCCCGACGATTATTTTTTCCAGCGTGATTCTGCATGAAAAATTTACGATTTGGAATCTGGCGGCTTTAACCACGGCGGTTATTGCCGTATTGTCCGCCGCCGCTAATGCCGGAGCCCAAAACACCAAAAAACCGGAAGGCGGCAAAACGGAATTACAACTCAAAACCACGATCGTTTATGCCCTTTTGCTGATTCTCTTAATTGGGGCAGATATGGTTTTAGGGTCGTCCATGAAATTTTTGGAAACCCAAAAAGCCCTTAACGGCGCACCGTTAATGAAGCAGTGCCGTATGGTATTTTTAGGAATTATGTACACTTTTTTGGCGATTCCACTACTGCTGGATGTTACAATTACCGGAAAATGGAACTTTAAATCCAGACGCTGGCTGCCGTTGTCCGGCTTGGCGGCGGCCGGGACGTTAGGCGGCATGGCAATTATTTCATCTTTGGTCAACTATCCGGCGGCATTGATTTTTACCTGCAATGCCAGCGCGTCGGTATTGTCGGCCGCACTGTTCGGCGTATTTCTGTTTAAAGAAAAACGCACAATCTGGTGGTTCTGCACCATCGGCTTTACAATTATAACGGTTTTTTTGACTAACGGCGAATTTTTTAAGCAGTTATTGCATTTATAGCTTGAAATCCTCTTGCCAAACCGCAAATTTGATGTATAATATACTGCTTAACATTTTTAAGGATGATGGTTTATGTGGAAAAATTCAATCGGAATAATTGTGTTATTCCTTACAATATATGCATTTGCCGCCGAAAATACGGCGACTCAAGCGGCACAGGTACTGGCGAAGGCGCAAGTGACCAACTCTATTGCCGTGCCCGGATTGAATGGCTGGATATACTCCAAAAATGAGTTTGAACATTTGGCCGCCGGAGATTTGGCGGAGGGGGAAATCGCCGGCAAAAGCAAGTCCATAAAACCCAACAACGCCAATCCGATTAACGCCATTGCCGACTTTAATAAACAGTTAAATGCATTAGGCATAGCTCTTTACGTTGTACCGGTTCCAGCCAAGGCCGCCATTTATCCGGAAAATGCCAATCTGGATTTAAAACCCGGAGACGCCGCCGGATATGTTCAGGCATTTTACCGGGAACTGCAACAGCAGAATATTAACGTGGTGGATTTGACTCAGGTTTTTGTGGACAATCGCCACAACGTTGATTTATACTGCCGGACCGACGCTCACTGGAGCCCGGCGGGAATCAACTTAGCCGCTCAGGAGCTGGCCAAACTGGTTAATCCGCAGGCGGTACCCGGTAAAAACTTTCAGCTTTCGGAACAGAAAATTACCGTGGCCGGCGATTTGGCCAAGGCACTTAAGGCGGAAAGCCCCGCCACGGAGGAGTTGACGCTGTTTCAAGTTTCCGGCCATACCGCCAGTGAACAAAGCCCCGTTTTAATCATCGGCGACAGTCATACGCTGATTTTCAGCATCGGGCAGGATATGCTGGCCGAAAAAGGCGGCCTGCCGGAGCTGCTGGCGTATTATTTGGATCAACCGGTGGACGTAATCGGCATTCGCGGCTCGGCGGCAACGCAGGTCCGCATCAATCTATATCGTAAAGCAACCAAAAACCCGGACTGGCTGCTGAATAAAAAAGTAATTTTTTGGTGTTTTTCGGTGCGGGAATTTACCGAAAGCACCACCGGTTGGGTTAAAGTACCCATAAAAAAATAAAGGACAAGCCTGAAGGACAAAAAAATGCTAAAACAAAAAGAATTACAAGCCCTTTGCGACAAGTTCATCATCTATGGCGACTTTTTAGTGGCGGTGCCGTTCGGCTCCGGCCATATCAATGACACGTATCAGATTACCTGCGACCAGGGCGGCATCCGCGTACACTATACTCTGCAAAGGGTTAATAACAAGGTGTTTAAAAATCCGCATAAGGTAATGGAGAATATTGACCGCGTTACCACACATTTACTGAAAAAATTTCAGACCTCAGCCGGGCGTTCACCCCGACTGCGTACTTTAAGACTCTTACGCACCAACACCAATCTGCCATATGTGTTTGATGATAACGGCAACTGCTGGCGGGCGTATGTTTTTGTGGAAAATGCCCGCAGTTATGATGTTTTGGAGAGCGAAGATATGGCGTTTGCCGCCGCTAAAGCATTCGGCGAATTTCAATGCAATCTGGTGGATTTACCCGGCAAAAGACTGCATGAAACTATTGTGGACTTTCATAATACTCCGGCCCGGATTGAGCAACTGAAGCAGGCCATTGCCGCCGACCCCGCCGGACGAGCCAACGAGGTAACCAAAGAAATTGACTTTGTGCTAGATAGAGAAGACGAATGCAACACGCTGGTTAAACTTAACGCCGACGGCGATATCCCGGAACGTATCACTCATAATGATACAAAAGTCAACAACCTGCTGATTGACGACTCCACCGGCGAAGGCGTTTGCGTGATGGATTTAGACACCGTTATGCCCGGCTTGTCTTTATACGACTTTGGCGATATGGTGCGTACCGGCGCCAGCACCGCCGAAGAAGATGAGGTTAATTTGACCAAGGTTGAAGTAAGTGCCACCATGTTCGAGGCGTTATTACGGGGGTTTCACTCCAGCACCGCCAGCTTCCTTACTCCGGCGGAACTCGAATATCTGCCCTTCTCCGGCAAGTTGATTACGCTGGAAATCGGGATGCGCTTCCTGACCGACTATATCAATAACGATATCTATTTTAAAACTAAACGCCCGCAACACAATTTAGAACGGGCCCGCAACCAGTTTAAACTGGTCGAATCCATTGAACGCCAGCTTGATGACATGAAGTTAATGCTGAAAAATTTATAACCGGGACTGAAAATGAACTTATATGCAGTAATTATGGCCGGCGGCAGAGGCGAAAGATTCTGGCCGATGGGCAGACGGGACGTACCTAAACAGTTGCTGAAACTGGCCGGAACATCCACCATGATTGAAAGTACCGTTCTGCGGCTGTTCCCGCTGATCCCGCCGGAACGGGTCATTGTGATTACCAATCTGCAGTATGTGGCGCAAATTCAAGAGGTGTTACCGATTCCGCCGGAAAATGTTATCGGCGAACCGGAAGGACGGGATACCGCTCCGTGCGTGGCGTTGGCCGCCGCGCTGATTCGCCGCAAAGATCCGTCGGCAGACGCCACGATGGTACTGCTCCCCGCCGACCATGTGATTAAACCCGCCAAGGCGCTTCAGCAGGTGCTTAAAGACTGTGCCGAACTCGCTCAACAGGGCGGCTTGGTAACCATCGGCATTAAACCGACCGAACCGGCCACCGGATACGGTTATATTCACTGCGGCGAAGCGGTGGATGTACCTTTAAAAACTAACTTTAACCGGGTTCTGGGATTTAGAGAAAAGCCCGACGAAGTAACCGCCAACCGCTTTTTGGCCACCGGGAATTTTCGCTGGAACAGCGGCATGTTTATCTGGCGGGTAAATACCATTGTACAGGAATTTCAACGCCAGAATCTTGGCATGTTTAAACTGTATCAAACTTTAGTGGAGGCTCAGGAAGCTGAGTTTAATCAGGTTTTGGCCGCCGAATTTAAGAAATGTGATAAGATTTCCATCGATTATGCCGTAATGGAAAACGCCGCCAATATCTCGGTGGCGGAAAGTACGTTTTTTTGGGACGATATCGGCAGCTGGACGTCTCTGCGGCGCCAGTTCCCCACCGACGCCGGCGGCAATGTGTGCCGGGGACTCACCGCCGTAACCGACAGCACCAACTGTATTGTGGTTAGCGACGATGAACAGCTTTTAGGCGTAATCGGCATGCACGATACCGTAGTTGTACACTCCGGCAACGCCGTGCTGGTATGCCCGGTGGCGGAAGTTCAACGGGTGCGGGAGCTGGTTCATGTTCTCGAAGAACGGAAGTTGAACGGATATTATTAGAAAAAATTAGCTTAACGCATTTGAATATCTGCGTTTCGTCATGTATGTTACAAGCAATGAAAGTAGAGGGTAACATGACGGTAAAATTTGAAAAATTTAAAGAATATCTGGGCGGTCTGATTATTGAGGAGCGCAATTCGTTTCCGGAAGAGTTCTCCACCGCCAACGTTAAAGCGGATAAACTGACTCCGGGAAGTCTGTTTGTGGCGTTCGATGATGAGGAAAATGACGGATTAGAGCATATTCAAGATGCTATTAACGCCGGCGCCGTTGCCATTGCAACCACTGAAGCATGTGGCAGTTTACCCAAAGCGGCTCAGAATTTGGGCTATTTGCAAATTAACAAACCTACGCTGTTCGCCGCTAAAACCGCTGAACTGTTCGCCGGGTTTCCGGCCGATATATTGAAGTTATATGCCATTACCGGTACTAACGGCAAAACTACCTCCGCCATGCTGCTGCATCAGATTTTACAGCAGCATTACGGCGCCGCCGGATTGATTTCCACCATCGGATGCGACTCCGGCGGATTGTTCCGGCAGACCGGATACACCACTCCGCCGCCGTTTATGACGCAGGAGCTGTTTACCGACATGATAAAACATAATATCCGCGCCGCCGCTCTGGAAAATTCCAGCCACGGACTGGATCAATACCGCACCGGAAGTGCAAAATTTGTTGCGGCGATTTTTACCAATCTTACCGGCGACCATTTGGATTATCATAAAAACATGGATAATTATTTTGCCGCTAAAGCACGCATGTTCACCGAGTTAGTGGTTCCGGAAGGCGTGGCCGTTATTAATATTGACGACGCCTGGGGCGAACAACTCGCCACGATGAGCAAGGCCGCCGGCAACCGGGTGGCGACGTTCGGCCAAAAAGAGTCGGCCGATTATCGGATTTTAAATGTCTGCTGCTCCGCCGCTAACTCCAGTTACGATTTACAGAGCGACGATCAGGGCCTGTTACATATTATTACGCCATTATGCGGCGAACATAACGTTTACAATACCGCCGGGGTTGCCATTGCCGCCATTGAAACCGGCATTCCATGTGCCGAAGTTGTGGGGGCGCTGGCCGCCGATGTGCAGATTCCGGGGCGGCTTGAGCATTTAAGCAATGGCCGCATTGACTGCTATGTGGACTATGCGCATACCGATGATGCGTTGGCACGGGTGCTGAAAGCGGTAAAGCCTTGGTGCCGTGGAAAATTGATTGTGGTGTTCGGCTGCGGCGGCGACCGCGACCGCTCTAAACGACCCCGCATGGGCAAGGTGGCGGCGCAGTTGGCGGATAGAATTGTGATTACCAGCGACAATCCCCGCACCGAAGACCCCGGAAAAATTATTCAGGATATTTTACCCGGTATACCGGAGGGTATAAAATACTATGTGCAACCGGATCGCCGGGAAGCGATAAAATTCGCCATTGTCGAATTGGCCCGCCCCGGAGATGTGGTGATTATTGCCGGAAAAGGACATGAAACTTATCAGGAAATTAATGCGGTTCGGACTCATTTTGACGACCGCGAGGAGGCATGGAGATGGCTTTAAATTTTAAACTGGCGGCAGTGGCCGCCCTCTTGGCCGGAGCAATTTCAATTCAGGCGGCTTACTACCCCATGTGGTTGACTCCGGTTAATGCGGAAGATGTTGGCGTACAGTTAATGCAGAATGCCGGAAATAATCTGGCCAGCTGGAAATCTACCTTAAGCAAGTTAAGGTTCAATATCGAAAACTACCCGGAAAGCCCCAATCGCTGGTGGTATGCCGCTCAGTTGGCCGACGGATTATATGAAATTAATGAACTGGAACCGGCGATAACCTGGTATAAGGTTTTAGAAAATCTGCCCGACTCCACCACTATGGCTAAGTTACCGGGCATGGAAAATGCCGAAGCCGCTCATACCACCGGCCGTTTGGGGCTGGCTCGCTGTTACGTACAGCTGGGAGACACCATTAATGCGGTAAAATATATTAACGCCATTCTGCCACGCCATGACGCCGATCGGGTTATGCTGGCCGAACTGCAGTTCCAGCTGAATCGACGCAACGCCGCTCTGAAACTTTTACAGGAAACCGAAGGCGTTAATATTACGGATAATGCCCTGAAATTACGCATGGTGCAAATGTATCGGGCAATGAAAATGTATCCGGCGGCCAATCAACTGTTGACCTCGGTAGTGAACAGTACCGGCAATTCTCCGGCAGACGTCGCCATGCGTAAGCAGGCTAAGGATTTACTGCGTTTTGCTCAATTTCCGCACTCCACCAACTGGGCGGACGGGCGATTTGAAGGCACGGCGGAAACCGCCGACGGCAAATTGACGCTGGAAGTTACCATTAAAAACGGCGGAATTGAACGCATAACCTATCAGTCCAAACCAACCAGAACGCCGTGGAGTGCATACGAATCAATGACTCGACGCATTATTCGGGATAAGTATTTAGTGGTTGACCCCGTAATCGGAGCCGAAGAGACCTGCGGCGCAATTCAAACCGCACTGTTTATGGCCTTGAACAAGGCCAGACGGAATTAATGAGTTACCATTAAAATGGAGCGACAGTTATAAAATGGCCAATATTTTTAATCGCAAGGCGTTGGCCCGGGTTAAGCAGGCGTTGTGGCGGAGCGGACGCAATGAAGCGAAAAATCCGGCACAGATTGACTATTTAGTCAAAATGAATCTTCCGCCGCTGCTCGGCAGACGCAACGCCATCTATACTCAGGCGGTACGACTGCTGAAGTCTGACATGTTTTCCATCCCGGATTTGGAACGGCTGGAGCTGTTGAACGGATGCGTGAACCTTTTGGACGAAGCGATTAACAATACAGAAGCCATTATTATTACCCTGAGCAATGCCGATACCGCCGCCAGAGAACGGCAGTTTTTAGCGTTTATGGAGATGTTGCGGGATTTAGTCGATGCCGCATCTCGCTTAACGACTTTCGGCGATAATTTGGAGCGGGACAGCCGGGCAATGACCAAGTTCTTAGGGGCGGAATTTAATAAAACATTCAACAAACATCAGAACTCGCTTAATACTTGCGAATTACATATTATCAGCAGTGCGCAGGAGATGGCCAAAAATGCCGACTCCGCCATTAAACGCTACTGGGATTACACGCAAAGCAGCTTTAATCAGCATAATGCCCAGCGGTATCAGCACTCGTTTGAACGCACCAGAGCAATATACTTTTCGGCGGCGACCGATAAACCGCTGCCGCCGGAGGGGTGGTGAGCATGACCGGTAAAGTTAAATGTCTGCACTGCGGCAGTGAAACCGTACCACGGAAAAAAAACGTGATGAATGACGATTTCAGCCATTCGGAACAATGGCTCTGCATGTTCTGCGGTAAGGAGTTGACCATGCCGGAACTGGCGGCGGAGACTCCGGCGGCAGATGATGAGAATATGGCAAAACTCAACTCGCTACTGGGCGAAAAACTGCCGGATAAGTCGATAAAAGGGTTTGCCGAAGCGGAAATCGGCAACGCAGAACGGCGGTTTTGCCGGGACTGCGCCGAATATGTGGCGCATCCGTTTTTGTCGCGCTGCAATAAAAAGCAAATCAACGTCTGCCCAATGGATGATTGCGCCGAATTTGTTTTGCGTAAAATGAATGATGGAGATAAACAGGATGGAAAATAATTTATCCTCTAAACGGATAGTTCGCCGTAAAATGTTGGCCGATATTGATATATATCCGGTGATTTCATCGGAGTTCACCAACGGCAGAGACTCGGTGGAGATTCTGAAAATGGTGGCCGACGGCGGCGCAAAAATTGTACAGCTTAGAGAAAAACACCGCACCAAAGCCGAGATTTTTCGACTGGCGGAGGTGTATCGGAATATTACCGCTGAATATCAGATGCTGTTGATTATCAACGACCATGCCGATATCGCCGCCGCCGTGGACGCCGATGGCGTGCATTTAGGCCAGGACGATTTGCCGCTGGCCGCCGCCAGATCCGTTTTTCCGGACTTGATTTTAGGATGTTCCACCCATAATATCCCCGAAGCGGTAAAGGCCGAACAGGACGGATGCGATTATTTGAATATCGGCCCGATTTACGCTACTCAAACTAAAGAGTTAAGCATGGCGCCGTTAGGTCTGGAAACTTTAGATGCGGTGAAAAGTCATATCCATGTGCCGTTTACCGTTATGGGCGGAATTAAATTACATCATTTACCCGAATTGGCGAAACACGGCGCCGGCAAAGTGGCGATGGTTACTGAAATTACCCGTGCCGAAAATGTCATAAAAACCGTTCAGGAACTCAGAGCGGCAATTTTAAATCATAAACAAAGTTGATGAAATGAAAATATTAAACTGGTATGTTACCAAAAACTTTTTAATCACGTTCTGCATGTCTATCGGCATCATAACGTTCTGCATGATCGGCGCCCGCTTGGTGCAGGTGTTGGAATATGTGGCCAAGGGGGTGCCGCTGGCGACGTTCGGCACGTTTATTCTGTATACTTTGCCAATCGTATTAACGTTTACGATTCCGTTGTCGATTTTAGTATCCATTATGCTGGTGTTCGGGCGAATGTCGGCGGATTCAGAAATTACCGCCATGCGAGCGTGCGGGATATCAATTCTACAGTTGGTTTCGCCGATTCTGATTATAACATCCATGTTGACGGCGTTATGTTTGTATCTGCAAGTGGAGCTGGGGCCGCCGTTGCTGGAAAAAACCCGCAGTCTGTTTGAAAATGCGGCCATGGATCAACCCATGGCGTTGTTTAAGCCCGGCGAAAGCATTACTCAAGGCAATTATACCTTGTATGTAGACGATATTACTGCGGATAATGAACTGACCAGCGTTCAGATTTTTGAACTTTCCAATAACCAGATTACCGACTTTAGAGCCGAACGCGGCAGAGTGGATGTGGATAAGGAGAATGAAGTCTTTAACGTGGTTATGTATAACTGCGAAAGCGTATTGTATCTGGACGGCCAACAGATTCATGCCAAAGCCGGCGATATGCGGTTTACTTTTGACTACGGCAAAGAACGCAATTTCCGTAACATTGCGCAACGATATAAATTTATGACCATGAGCAATTTAATGGCCGCCATCCGGATATACAAAGCCGACGGCCGGGAAACTTGCGATTTGGAAGTGGAGCTTAATCAGCGTATTGCGTTTGCGTTGGCTCCGCTGGCGTTTTTACTGCTGGGGATTCCGCTGGCCATTCATACGTCCCGCCGGGAGACCTCGGTCGGGTTATTTGTGGGGGCGATTGCCGGTGGATTTTTCTTCCTCGCCATTATTTTATGTGAGTCGCTGAGCAGTTACCCCAAATTATATCCGCAATATTTACTGTGGCTGCCAAATTTGGCCTATCAGATCGCCGGGGCAATTATGGTTTACCGGATAACCCGGAAATAATTGGAGCTTGACCATGGGCCGCAACACATATTTAAATATCATTTTAACCCTGCTCACGCTGATAGTGGCGTTTTTTGCCTGGCAGATTCTGGCTTCGCTGGATCGGGTGCGCTTCAGTAATGAAAAACTGCTGGAGGCGGTTCGGCAGATGCCGCAGAATAATGCCTCCTATGCCGCCACCGCCACTCCGGTGCCTACGGCGGAGGGCGATTTTGCCAATGCAGAGTTCTTTGCCCCCGATGCCGTACCGGGCGACCGCTTTGTTACTGCCATCGGTGCGGATATGGCCAACTTGAATACGCTGATTTGCAACGACGCCGGTTTGAGCCGCATTGCCGGATTCTGCAACACCGCATTGGGGGAACGCAACTATGCCAAACCGGAAAAGTTTGAACCGATTTTAGCCGAAGAGGTAATTCCGTCGGATGACCATTTGAGTTACCGTGTGAAGTTGTGCAAAAATATTAAATGGCACGATTTTACCGATCCGGTTACCAATCGCCAGTTTAAAGATGTGCCGGTTACCGCTTATGATTTTCAATTCTTTTTTGACGTGGTGAATAATCCCGACGTCAACTGCGCTCCGGTTCGCTCCTTATTCGGCGCCATGACCGGAATTGAGGTGATTAATGATTACGAATTTGTGGTAAAATGGCGGGAACCGTTCTTCCGTACCACCGAATTGACTTGGGGGCTGCAACCGTTGCCCCGCCATTTGTATCTGCCCGAAGGCGGCGAATTTGACGGTGAAAAATTTAATGATGACCATGTCCGCAACAATATGCTTGTCGGCTGTGGACCGTATAAGTTAAAGGAGTATCAGAAAAATCGACGCATTGTTTTGGAACGCAATCCCGATTATATCGGCAGTCAATATAAGGCAATGCCAAGTTTACAATATTTGGTGTTTGAAATCGTTGCCAATCCCAATACCCAGTTCCAAATGCTGACCGCCGGGGAGTTGGATCAACTCGGCTTGACTCCGGAACAGTGGACAGAACGTACTAATACTCCGATGTTTGCCGAAAACGGGACGCTCCGCAAATACTCCTATACCCGCCCCGCCTATTTTTATATCGGCTGGAATCGCAAAAATGCCTGTTTTCAAGACCGCAAAGTACGCACGGCACTTACCATGCTCTGTGATCGGGAACGCATTTTAAATGATGTGTTTTCCGGACGGGGGCAAGTCATTTCCGGCCCGTTTTTTGTGAATAGTCCGGCCTATGACCGGAATATTAAACCGTGGCCGTTTGATGTGGCGGCGGCTCAAAATTTACTGGCGGAAGCCGGTTGGGTGGATGCGGATAATGACGGCGTTTTAGAGAAAGACGGCCAAAAATTCGTCTTTACGTTAATGTATCCCGCCGACCAGCCGCTTTATGAGCGCATGTTGGCCATCTTTAAAGAGGGGCTGGCTAAGGCCGGAATCGATATGCGGATGCAGGCTTACGAATGGTCGGTGTTTACTCAAAAAGTGGATCAACGCAATTTTGACGCTTACACTATGGGGTGGAGTCTGCCGGTGGAGGCCGATCCGTTTCAGGTGTGGCACTCGTCGCAGGCCGATACCGAAAGCGGCAGTAATTACATCGATTTTAAAGAACCCGAAGCGGATAATTTGATTACCGCTATCCGGCGGGAGTTTGACGCAGATAAAAGAATTGAGTTGTGTCATGAGTTTCATCAGTTTATTCATGACGATCAACCATACACGTTTTTAGTGTCGCCGGATGCGTTGCAGGCGATTTCTAATCGCTATAAGAATTTTAAGCTGTTCTATTTCGGCGTGGCCAACGATTTGTTGTGGACGCCAAAAGCTCAGCAGAATAACCAGATTGAACAATAAATAATAAGGAGAATGTTGATATGTATAAAGTGGCAATTGTTGGTGCGGCCGGCCGCATGGGGCAGAAATTAGTGGCTAATGTTTCCGCCGCCGAAGATATGCAGGTGTGCGGAGCTTTGGAGATTCCAAATTGTCCGGCGTTAGGCAAGGACGCCGGACTGGTGGCCGGGTGCGGCGAAACCGGCGTGAAAATTACCGCCGACGCTAATACCGCTTTGGCCGGCGCCGACGCCGTTATCAACTTCAGCACCGCCGGCGTAATTGAAGTTACCCGGATCGCCGTGACAAATGGCTCGGCGGTGGTTATCGGCACTACGGCGTTGCCGGCGGCGGATAAGCTGGAGTTGGCGGAAATGGCCAAAAACGGCGCCAAAATCGTCTACTCTTCCAACATGTCGGTGGGGGTTAATCTGCTCTTCCATCTGTGTCGGCAGGTAACTAAGGTTTTAGACGACGACTACGATATCGAAATTGTGGAAATGCACCATAATCAGAAAAAAGACGCCCCCAGCGGAACCGCTGTAACTCTGGCGGAAATTTTATGCGAAGCCCGTAACTTAAGTTATGAGGATGATGTTTTACACGGCCGGATGGGGATGGTGGGGGCAAGAACCAAGAAAGAGATTGGTATGCACTCGCTGCGCGGCGGCGACGTGGTGGGCGATCACACCGTGATTTTTGCCACCAACGGCGAACGGGTGGAGCTTACTCATAAGGCCTCCAGCCGGGATACTTTTGCCAAGGGCGCCGTGCGTGCCGTGCGATTTTTAATGAACGCCAAGCCCGGCTTATATGACATGCAGGACGTTTTGAATTTGAAATGAGCAACTTAAATACCAGTTTCAATAACTCTAATGTTAAAAAAGTCTGGCTGATTACCGGCGAGACTTCCGGAGATATGTACGGGGCTAAAATTGCCGGCGAAATCCACAGAATTGCCGCTCACGACGGACGGCAGGTGGAGGTCTCCGGCATGGGCGGCGTACACATGAAGGAGGCCGGGGTTAATCTGCTGGCCGACTCCACCGAATTAGGCGTAATCGGCATTGTGGAGGTGTTTAAGCACATCTTCACCTTTTTTCAGCTGTTCCGCAAACTGGTGAAGTTGGCCGAGGCCGAACAACCGGACGCCGTGGTGATGATTGATTATCCCGGCTTTAATCTGGCGCTGGCCAAAGCTCTGTATAAACGCAAAATTCCGGTAATCTGGTACATCAGTCCGCAAGTTTGGGCTTGGAAAAAATATCGGATTTTTAAACTGGAAAAATACTGCCGCAAAATGCTGGTCATTTTTCCGTTTGAAGAAGAGGTATATAAAATTACCAAGCTGGACACCGAATTTGTGGGCCATCCATTGCTGGAAATGGTGGAAGCTAAGCGCAATCCGGCCTATGTTCGAGACCCCAATCTGGTGCTGCTGCTGCCCGGAAGCCGGGCCATGGAGGTAAACCGCTTGCTGCGGCCCATGCTGGAAACCGCCGCCGAACTGAAGCGGAAACACCAGAACTTGAAGTTTGTGCTGACCGCCCCCAGACCCAAAATTTTTGCCATGTGCAACACCATTTATGACCGCTATCGCCAACATAATCCAGAGGCTCCAACCGTGGAAATTCTGCCCGGCGAAACCGCTAAGTATCAGCAGATGGCCGGTACCGGACTGGCCGCCTCCGGCACGGTAACGGTGGAGTCGGCTATCGCCGGTCTGCCGCTGGTGGTGGTGTATAAGCTGAACTGGATTACCGTGCTGGTGGCCGCCGTGCTGATAAAACTGTATCGCGGTTTCTTTACCATGGTAAACGTGATTGCCAATAAACAGGTGTTTGAAGAGTTCTTTCAGCATCATGTCTGCCCGGCAGAACTGACTCCGGCTATGGAGCGCATTCTGCCCGGCGGCGAACGCCGCCAGGAGGTGGAACAGGATATTGTGGAATTACGGAAAATGTTAGCGCCGGAATCAACGCCCGGCGGCAGTGCGCTGCGACAGGCGGCAAAACGAATTTATGAATCAATTTATCAACCCGGATGGAAAAAATGATTGATTACCTTTTAAAAGATTATCCGGAAAATGATTTCCGGCATATCCCCCCGTATCGAAAAGTAAACGAACTTATTGAGATTTTTAAGCAGGCCGAACAACGAACCGTGGATTTTTGGACTCGCCCCGATGTTCAGGAAAACAACGGCGGGTTTCATGTTTGGTTTGATGAGAACGGCAAGTCCACGGCGTCGCAGTTTGAAGACGGCCGCCGCAGTATTATCAACCAGTTGCGGGTGTTGTATATGCACGCCATTCAGTTGAGCCGGCAACCGCAGAATGAGCAGGTTCGCCGACAGTTTGAGTCTGGATTGGCAAATTTAAATAATTTCCGTGATGCCGAAGGCCGCTATTACAGTTATTTAGATAAAAACTGGCAGTTACTGCCCCCCAAGGCGGACTTTGAATGCGTGTTTTCCGAAGTGGAATCCATTAATGCCATTTATTTAATTTATATGATGGCCGAAATTATGGCTTTATTAAATGAACCTCGCTTTTTGCAGTTGGCCGAAGATGCGTTTATGGTTTTGGAAAAATTCGGCTGGGACTCCGATTTCGGCGGCTATTTTAATGTGCTGGAACCCGATAAACGGGCCGACTATACCAAGAATACCGGGCAGAATATGCACGCCGCCATTGCGTTGAGCCGCCTTTACAAAGTGTCTCCTAAGCCCGCATATTTAGAACGGATTAAGTTTTTATACTGGCAGATTGCGGAAAAAACGGTCTCCAACTATAATTTTTCGTTCGATTATATGACTCAGGATTGGCAGATGGCCGATTATTCCAAACGTGAAAAAAATCACCGCATTCTGGCCGGACATAACGCCGAAGTAGTTTGGTATCTGGAAGATGTGGCAAAAGCGGCCACCCTGCCTTATCACCATAATTTGTTACGCTTACGGGACGGCGTCTTTAATTTAATCACGCCGGAAGGCTACTTCTTCATTTTTTGCGGTCTGGCCGGTGAACATGACAGCCAAGTGGAACATGTGGTCTGGTGGGGACAGTTTGAGATTATGATCAGCTTACTGCGCCAGTATCAAATGTTCGGCACCGAGGAGTATCTGGAAAAATTCTGGCAGGTAACTAAATTTACTTTTGATGTTTTAATGAATCCGGACAACGGCATCTTTTACGGCGGCAGAGACTTTAAGACCAAACAGGTGCATCCACAGGGCGGCTGGGCATGGAAAGGCGGTCTGCATGTGGTGCGCGCCTTACAAGAATGTGTAAAAGTGTTGGAAAAAATTAAATAATTGATTTGCAAATTCTGAAATATGTACTAAATTAAAAGGAGTCTATGGGCCAATATAGCTCAGTCGGTAGAGCAATTCACTCGTAATGAATAGGTCATCGGTTCGATTCCGATTATTGGCTCCATTTTTTTACCATGAAACAACGTGTAATTTTTGTTCGGCACGGCTCTTTGCCGGAACGTGCCGCCGGACGCATTATCGGACAATGCGATATTGAACTCAGTCAACAAGGGCGGCAGGAAGCCGTGGCCGTGGGGCGGTTTCTTAAGGATATTCCCGTTGATAAAGTTTGGGCGGGTACACTGCGCCGGGTTTGCGAAACTCATGAATTAGCCTGCCGCAACGCCGTTAATCTGCCGGAACCGATTTTTGATTACCGCTTTAATGAGATGGATTTTGGCGACTGGGCATTTTCCACCATTGCCGAACACCCCATCTCCAGCTGGCGAATCCATGACCCGGAGGCAACGTATCCGGGCGGCGAAAATATGGGCGACTTTATGCGGCGGACTCGTGCCGGACTGCAGGAGGTACTGGACAGCGGAGCGGAAACGGCCGTAATTTTCTCGCACGGCGGCGTAATTATGGGCTTATTGGCCGATATTGTGGGCTTAAGCCGGGAGCATCAATTCAATTTATGGGTGGAGCGGGGCTGCGTGGCGGAGGTAGCTTACGACAACTCCGGCACCGGGCGTTTACACCAGATTATCCGCCCGTTGGATATTTATGGAGAATAAGTTTATGTATAAAGCATTTACACCATTGGCAATGAAAAATTTAACCGTGAAAAACCGCTTTGTACGGTCGGCTACTCATGAAGGCATGGCCGATCCGGAAAACGGCTTTATGACACCGGAAATTCAGGATATTTTAGTTAATTTAGCCCGCCATCAGGTGGGATTGATTATTACCGGCCATGCCTATGTATCGATTGAGGGCAAGGCGGGCAGAAATCAGTTCTCCGCCGCCACGCAAGCCGCTGTGGACTCCGGCAAAACAATGCTGGAGCAGGTACATAAACTGGGCGGCAAAGTGATTCTGCAACTGGCTCATGCCGGAGCTTATGCTCCTAATGACCAAGCTCTTGCGCCATCGCCATTTACCGTGAACTCTCGGACGGCGGCGCAGATTACACCGGAACAGATTGCCGATTTAACCCAGAAATTTGCCAACTCCGCAAAATGGGCCGAAAATGCCGGCTATGACGGCGTACAGATTCATGCCGCTCACGGGTATTTACTCAGCGAATTTTTATCGACTCACTACAATCACCGCACCGATGCTTACGGCGGCAGTACCGCCAATTGCGCCCGGATGGTTTACGAGGTTTTAACGGCGGTGCGGCAGGCGGTGTCGCCGGATTTCCCCGTATTGATTAAAATTAACGCCGACAATTTTTTACCCGATAATTATGCAGAGACCGTGGCGGAGATTTTACAGAATTGCGCCAAACTCGGTTTGGATATGGTGGAACTTTCCGGCGGAGTACCGGATACTCCGGCCAAGTTAGGCTCGGTGCGTTCCGGCGATATTACCGACGCAATGCCGGTTTACTATCAACAACATGCCGCTGAACTCAAGAAGACCGTTCCACTCCCGTTGATTCTGACCGGCGGGATTCGCAGTTTAACTAAAACTGAAGAGTTATTACAGAATAATGTGGCCGACATGGTCTCACTCTCCCGCCCGCTGATTCGGGAGCCGGAGCTGATTGAACGCTGGGCAAATGGTCAAGTTGAACGTGCCAAATGTATAAGTTGCAACGCCTGTTTCCGCCCCATGCTGGTGGGAAAAGGGCTTTTATGCGTTTTAGAACAAAAAAATTAGCTTTTTTTATGATTTTACCTAAAAACTAAGTTGCAAAAAATATGCTTTGCGTTATGTTTAAAACGTAAAAATGTTAAATATAAGGATATTAAAAATGTTAAAAGGTTTTGGAGTTGCGGTTTTAACCGCCGTTTTGAGCATGTCGATGTTGGCGGAAATCGAGACCACCACCACTAAAGGTGGCGTAAATATGGTTAAAGTTCCGGCTGGAACGTTTAAAATGGGTAACGCCAAAGGTAAGGCCGATGCTAAAAAAGTTCATGACGTTACCATTGATGCTTTTTATATGGACACCACTGAAGTTACTCAGGAAGAGTATATGCGCTTAATGGAATACAATCCCGCCAAATTCCGCGGCGAAAATCTGCCCGTGGAACGCACCCGCTGGATTGACGCCGCCAAATACTGCAATCTGCGCTCTGCCGAAGAGGGTTTGACTCCGTTTTATAATTTGGAAAACAATACCGTTAATAAGGATGCCAACGGTTATCGCCTGCCCACCGAAGCCGAATGGGAATATGCCGCCAAAGCCGGAACCGATACTAAATACTATTTCGGCGACGATGAAGCCGAACTCCTGAATAACGGCTGGGTGCGTAACAACTCGGCGGAATCAACCCACCCGGTGTCCACCAAACCGGCCAACGCTTTCGGGCTGTTTGATTTATACGGCAATGTGGCGGAGTGGTGCCACGACTGGTATGGCGTAAAGTATTATGAAGAGTCGCCAACGGAAAACCCGACCGGACCGGAAGAGGGGAAAAAACGGGTTCTGCGGGGCGGCTCGTGGTCTGACCGCAGCAAAAATGTCGGCAGTGCCGTCCGCATGTCCGACAATCCGGTTACCGCCGACATTTGTCAAGGCTATGACACTTACGGATTCCGTTGTGTGCGCCCAATCACCGAACAACCGACTAAATAAGCCGGGAGAGATTTAATGCTGTTTCAAACTTGGGAATTTGCGATATTTTTTGCCGTGGTGCTCGGCGGTCTGCTGGTACTGCGGCGGGAACTGAAGGCGGCGTGGCTGACGCTGTGCAGTTACTATTTTTATGCCGATATGAGTCCGGCGTTGCTGGTGTTTATCATCTATATTACTCTGGTGGACTACGTTATCGGCCGGGGTTTGGCCGCCGGAAGTTCGGCAAAAATACGTAAACTGTTGATTACCCTGAGCGTGCTGAACGGCATTATGCTGCTTAGTCTGTTTAAATATGCCGATTTTATTACGGTCAATTTACAGAGCTTATGCAATATGGTGAACTGGAATGTGCATGTGCCCACCATTGCCGAAAGTACCCGCAATCTTTGCTTGGCGTTCGGAATTGATTATGAATTTCCGGCCGCATTCCTGTTGCCCGCCGGATTGAGCTTCTTTACCTTTAAGTCGCTGTCTTACACGATTGACGTGTATCGCAATCAGCTGAAGGTGGAACGCAGTTTATGGCGTTATGCCGCTTATCTGGCGTTCTTTCCGGCGTTGCTCTCCGGCCCGATTGACCGTGCCGGGCTTTTACTGCGTCAGATTCGCCACAAAACCGTGATCCGATATCAGGATATTGCCGACGGCGTTTGTCTGTTCATCGTCGGCCTGTTCAAAAAAGTGGTGCTGGCCGACACCCTCGCCGTGTATGTGAACAGCGTGTTCGGTAATGGCGACAGTCAACTTTCCGCCGTTACCGTGTTGTTTGCCACCTACGCTTTTGCGTGGCAGTTATATGGCGACTTTTCCGGCTATACCGACATGGCACGCGGCATCGCCCGCATTATGGGCTTCCACTTAACCTTAAACTTTAACAATCCGTATGTGGCGGTGGATGTAAGCGATTTCTGGCGGCGGTGGCATATCAGTTTATCCACTTGGTTCCGTGATTATGTGTATATTCCGCTGGGCGGAAACCGGGTGATGCCGTGGCGGTTAAGTTTTAACTTGTTCCTTACTATGCTGGTTTCCGGCTTCTGGCACGGCTCGGCCTGGACGTTTATTATCTGGGGGGCGTGGCATGGACTGCTCTGCATTGTGTGGCGGCTGTTTGAAAAGGCCGAATGGTATTTGAAGCTCCCCAAACTGCTGAAACAAATAGTACTGTTCAACATGGTGTGTTTAGGGTGGATCTTCTTCTGCGCCGGGTCGCTGAGTATTGCCTGGAATATGGTGAAAATGTTGTTCACCAACTGGAGCGGCGCCGGAGTCGCATTCGGGATGATTCCGTGGTACATGCTGGCGTTGCCGCTGGGCGTGTGGATTTATCAGCTGGTGTTTGACTCCCGGTTCGGCAGGGTGTTGAACATAAGTGCGGTGCGTTATGCGTTAATGATACTGGTGATTCTGCTTATTCTGCTGGTACCGTCGGACGCTAATCAGAAATTTTTGTACTTTGACTTTTAGGAGACGGCATAATGAACGGAAAAAAGAAAAAATACCGCAGCTTGAAAGCCATTCCGTACGGCGGAAACTATTTGCGGCTCTCGTTTAAAGAGTTAATTATTTTATTGCCGCTGACTCTATTGGCCGCTTTTTATCTGTTGCCGTTTCTGCATGGCAAAATAGAGAAGTTTAACTTTAACACCCCCGATTTTCGCCTTAGCTATAATCTGCGGGATGACTATTACAGCTATCAGAAATGGGCGGAATATGCGGCCGAAAATTATGATGTTATGTTTATCGGCGACTCGGTAATCTGGGGTATGTATACCGATAATGAGCATACTTTGGCGCACTACTACAATGAACTGCATGAAAAACCGATTGCCGCCAATTTAGGGATTGACGGTCTGCATCCGGTGGCACTGGAGGGGCTGGTCAAGCACTTCGGCGGCGCAATTAAAGACAAAAAAGTTTATTTGTACTTTAACGCTTTATGGCTTAATGACCCGAAATTTGACCTGTCCGGCCGACCAAAGATGAATGCCGACGGCGATTTGGAAAATGTGGCGGTAATGCACCCACGCTTGATTCCGCAGTTTGACTATCAGATTGCCTATTATGACGAACCGCTGAAAAAACGCATGGGCAATCTGATGGAACAGACTCTGCCGTTTTACGGCTGGACCAACCATTTACGCAATGTCGGCTTTAATAACCAGCCGTTGCCGCAATGGTTAAATGACCATCCGGGGCAATCTCCGTTTGCCGTAATGCCGGAAATTACCGACGCTTTGGAATATGAACATGTCAACCGTTCCGATTCGTGGAGTGCCATTCAGAAAATTGAGATGGATTACAACTGGGTTATGCCCTATGAGTCCCGCCAATGGCCGGCGTTTCTGCGTACTGCACAACTGTTGAAAGAACGGGACAATGAGGTGGTGGTGCTGTTAGGGGCGTTTAACACTCATCTGCTTAGTGAAGAGTCGTTAGAGGCCTGTTACAGCTTAATGGATTATGTGCAGAATGCGCTGGACGACGCCGATATTAAATATATTGTAATGTCTGAACTGCCCAGCGAAACTTACGCCGACGCCAGCCATCCGCTGTCCGCCGGATATCAACTTATGGCCGAAGAAATCACAGAATATGAGGAAGAAGACTAAAATGAAAAACAAACTTATTTTAGGGTTGTTGCTGGTCGCCGCCGGTGGAATGCTTTCCGCAAAACCACAGGAAGACTACATCGACACGATGAAAATCAGCAAAAACAAGTCCGGCGAACCGGTGTATACCAACTATTATAACAACTCCACCACCGCTAAACAGGCTACGTTGCGCAATATGGACGCCGAGGCGTTTGTAGTACCCGATTTTATCGGCGAAAGTACGCTGTATCTGCCCGACGGCAATAATAAAAAGTATGTCCCCGGCGACAATTTGTCCTTAATTGTTCTGTCCGACAAAGGCAAGACGGTTTATACTCTGGTTTGGGATAATCCGCAGACCGTGGTCAGTACCAAAACCAAGTTTATTACCGCCGAACTTCTGCCCGGCTCCTCACTGCGGGTTTATGAAATGCAGGGCGATAATTTATGGTATCAGGCTAAAGAAAAACTTAATAATCAGGACTGGCTCCCCATCAACTGGCGCATTCCGTTTGTCGCCGACTTTCAGGCCATGTTCCGCAAAACCGTCGGCGTTCTGCCCCCCGAAAACGGTACTACCGAAAACTGGAAAATGGTGCCGGATAATAAAAAAGGACAGGAAGTCGCCACCAGTTTGGCCATTTACAACGGCGATAACTGGAGCAACTGGATCTCCGGCTACGGCGGCACAATTTATCCCACCAAAACCGGCAAAAATTACTCCTTACTGCGCTATTTACTGGCCAACGAATATCCGCATCAGGCGTTCGACGGCAGTTTCGGCGTATATATCTATCCGTGGAGCAATGAAAAACACCCGGAATACTGGGAGGGGATGAATATTCCCGCCAAACCCGCCAATGTGCTAATGCCGCTGGAAGCGGTGAAAGGCTTTCTGCCCGCTCCATTATGGCAGAGCATTTCCGAAACCGTGAACGCCGGTGCGCACTATCCGGCCACCTGCTCCTCTACCGAATTTGTGGAAAAAATTTACTACCGCAGTGAAGCCGCAGAAAAAATTCAGGAGATTGCGCAACGCATTGCCGAAATGAACAACTTTGTCCGTACAATTCGGGCCCGTATCGAAAATTTCCGGACTTGGGCTAAGCAGAATAAAGCGTACCTCGCCGCCAACGCTCCGGCCGATATCGCCAAAATTTTCAACGCCGACTTTGACTACCTGGAACAATACTATCAGCAGGCGCTGCCCCGTATGCAGACTCCGGAACAGAGCGAAGTGCTCAGCTCCGAAATGGTAACCACCGCCACCCGTACCGATATTGACGACGAAGCCAAGGAGGAACGGGCCAAAGAATTAGGCCGGGCGATCCGGGTAATCGGCGGTACTCAGGATACCACCGTGGCCGAGTTCCGACGCATTGCCAAGTGCGTCCGCCAGAAAGCCACCAGCATGTATGCCGAGGAAAAAGACCCGAAACGCCGGGCCGTTTTACAGGCCATCCGCCTGTCCGCCGCCGAAGCATTACATAACCGGATGCCGCACGAAGGCAAGTAGTTTTTAGCCAAAAATCAGGAGTCCGGCATAATGGACTCCTTTTTTGTTTACCGAAGGTTGCAGAATACTAAAGATGGTACTATATTATATAAAATATTAAATCCGGCAAAATTAAGGAGATTGGACTATGTATATCGGCAGAATTGTAGCAGTGGCAAAAACGGTTGAAGGTAAAGCGGCGGCGTTATATCGGGTTTCTTCACGGTCGTTCCCGAATCGTGAAGCGGTTATCAATAACGACAAAATCTCAATTATCCCGAAAGCCGGCCATGAAAATGACTTGCGGATAAATCCGTATATCGCCTATAACTGCGCTCGCCCGGCGGGGAAATATATGGTGGTCAGCAATGGCTCGCACACCGATCCGATTGCCGAAAAAATCGCCATGAATATGCCGGTTCGTGATGCCGTTACCTTAGGGTTGTTGGCGATGGATTATGAAAAAGACCAGCTGGATACCCCCCGTATTGTGGCGGTAATCAGTCAGGACGGCGATGAAGCCTATTTAGGCATTGTGCGTAAAGACGCCGTTTTAGTGCGGGAATTTAAACTGAAACCCGGCCAGTTGTTCTATATTTCCACCTACGAAAAAAATGCTCCGCAAGACGCTAATGTGGATAATAAATTTACCGCCAAAAATGCCGAAGAAGCCTGCGATTTTGTTATCGACGGCGGCGTATTTTCGGAATTTACCAACCCGGTAACCGCCGCCTGCGCCGTGGCCAACGGCAACGGTTTTGATTTAGCTATCCATACCATCTGAAACAGGTAAAATAAATGACCGATATGTCTGAACTCTTATCCGGGCTTAACCCGGAACAGCGCAGTGCGGTTACTACCACCGAAGGCCCGGTACTGGTTTTGGCCGGCGCCGGAACCGGGAAAACCCGGGTAATTACGGTGCGAATCGCCTATATGCTGGCCTCCGGCATCCCGCCCGGCAGAGTTTTAGGCATGACGTTTACCAATAAGGCCGCCCGTGAAATGCGCGAGCGGCTGGCGCAATTAGTCGATAAAAAGTTGGCCGCCAAGGTTACACTGGGGACGTTTCACAGCTTTTGCGTCCGCATTCTGCGGCAGGAAATTACGGCGTTGAATTATCTGAAAAACTTCACCATTGCCGATGAACAGGACCAGCAGGGTATCTTAAAACAGGCGTTGGCGATGGCCGGATTCGGCCGGGGAGACATTGCCATGGCTACCGTGGCGGCGTTTATCAGCAAACAGAAAAATAAACTGCGTTTCCCGGCGGAGGCAAGTCAGGCGGCGCAAAATAATTTTGAGGCTTCGTGCGCTGCCATTTATCGCCATTATCAGGAGTTGCTGGAACTGCAGAACTGTGTGGATTTTGATGATTTACTGTTACTTACACATAAAATCCTACTCGATTTTCCGCAAATCCGCAAAAAATATCAGGATAAATATCAATATTTACTGATTGATGAGTATCAGGATACCAATGATGTGCAGTTTGAAATTGTTAAACTGCTCTGCGAAACTCATCATAATTTGTGCGTGGTGGGCGATGACGACCAGAGTATTTACTCGTGGCGAGGTGCCAATATCAGCAATATTTTGGATTTTCCCCGCCGCTATCCCGGCGCTAAAGAGGTGAAACTGGAACAGAATTATCGCTCCACCAACACCATTCTGGGGGCGGCCAATGCGGTTATCGGCCGGAATAAACAACGCTATAACAAGAAGTTATGGTCGGCGCAAGGTCAGGGCGAACCCATGTTGCTGGTGGCGGCGGAAGACGGCGAAAAAGAGGCCGAATTTATCGGCTCTTACATTCAGCAGTTAATGGCCGAAAATCCGGCGTTGAAATATGATGATTTTGCCGTTCTATATCGTTCCAATCACTTGTCGCGGCAAATGGAAATCAGTTTTCGGCAACTCGGCGTGCCGTATCGCTTGGTGGGCGGGCAGGAGTTTTATCAGCGTAAAGAGATTAAAGACGCCGCCGCATATTTAAAATTACTGGTCAATCCCAAAGACAATCAGAGTTTACTGCGCATTCTGCCCTTGCCGCCCCGTGGACTGGCCAATAAAGCGGTGGATTATTTAAAAGCTCATGCCAACCATCAGCACTGCATGCGTGATTTGCTGGCTACTAAGGAGTTCCAGCAGGAGGTTCCAGCCAAAGGGCGGGAGGCCGCTGTTGAGTTGGATGCTATTTTTACCCGCTACACGGCCGAATTTGCCGAGCCGGGGAATTTAGCCGGCAAAGTCATCAATTTTTTGTCCGACGTTAATTATCTGACCGGACTGCAACTGATTTATCGGGATTTGGAAGACGCCCGCAAACGCCGGGAAAACGTTGATGAATTTATCAACGCTATCGCTCAATTTGAGCAGAAAGCCGCCGAGCCGCCGACACTGGAGCAGTTTTTAGAGAGCTTCGCCTTATTGGAGGAAAATGACCGCACCGAAGAGGAAGACCATGAAATGCCCGGTGTAACGTTTTCCACCATTCACGCCTCGAAGGGGCTGGAGTATCCGTATGTGTTCTTAATGGCGCTGGAAGAGAAGGTTTTTCCGCATGAACGTGCCGTGGATGAAGGCAATATCGACGAGGAGTTGCGGTTGTTTTATGTGGCGTTGACCAGAGCAAAAAAACGGTTGTTCATCACCGCCGCCAAACGCCGTTTACAACGGGGGGTGGCTCAGGCGCAACGGCCGTCACGCTTTCTGAAAGACCTGCCGGAAGAGCTGTTTGAAAGCGCCAGCGCCGATGAACTCGTTACCCTGCTGGAGGGCGACGCCTTACAAGATGCGTTTGAAAATATTATGAAAATGTTGAAATAAGTCAATTCTGGTGTATATTACCTTGTAATAAGGAGTTTAAGATGAAATTAACTGACGATATTTTAAAGGCGCTGCAACGGGCGATTTCGACTATAGGGTCGGTAGACGCCGCAGCCAAAAGAACCAATGTTAAAACTGAAACTTTAAGCGATTTTATGAATCGCAGTACCAGTTACATCCGTAAGGAAACCTGGGAAAAACTGTTCCCGTTGCTGAAACCATACATGCCGCCGGACAAAGTGAAGGAGATTGAGGCCGCATCCACCCATGACGATCCGCCGGAATTGCCGGTGCCGCCGTCTCACGCCAGAGTGCATCACGATTTGGCCAGCTTGTCCAGCGACGAAAAAATTTTACTCGATGCCTTTAATGATTTGCCTCCGGAATTACAACAGCAGAAACTGCTGGAGCTTACCGAGTTGGCTAAAAACTGCATCATTAATGCCCGAAATAACTGAAAATAATTGCTTAACCTCCGAGGCGGTCTATGAAACTGAAACTTGGTTTGCTGATAATGTTTTTATGCGGCAGTTTACTGCTGCAGGCCGCTACCCCGACGGTACAGAAAATCGGCGTGGTTAATGTGGAACGCATTTTTAATGAGTATTATAAAACTAAAATTGTGCAGTCTCAATTAGAAGAACAGCAGAATGTTTATCGCACTCATCTGGCTACGCTTAACAAGCAATATGTGGAACTGCAACAACAATATAATGTGCTATTGGATGCGGCGCAGAATGTTACCATAAAAGAGGCCGAACGGCAGGAGAAAAGCCGGGAAGCCGCCAAGAAAATGGCGGAAATAAAAAATACCGAAGTGGCTATGAATGAATATCTGACCGAAAAAGGACGATTGTTCAAAGAATTGGAAGACACTAAACGGACCGAAATTACCGCCGAAATTTTAGGGGAAATTCAACGCCGCGCCACCATTGAGGATTTTGATGTGGTGCTGGATTATTCCGGCAAAACCACCAGCGATTTCGGCAGTGTGGTCTTCTTTAAGAACAGCTTGGATATTACCAACAAGGTGTTGGAAGAATTAAACCGCGGCAATAAAGCCGC
>CAZEHZ010000002.1:0-63476 GCA_964512385.1 uncultured Victivallaceae bacterium
ATAAATATTATAAATTAAATACACTTAAAAATTAAATATAGCACATTTTAAGAAATTATCAATTTTTATCCTGTAAATTCTGTTGATTCTGTGCGCTTAACAACGCATAGACGGTTTCAATATACGGCAAAACCAGTTTTTTCTGTGCCGCCCGCCGCAAAACACTGCCGACAATCGCCTCCACCTCCAACGGGCGTTTATGTTCAAAATCCAGTAGCATGCTGGTTTTATAAGCCGGGAAGTCTTTAGTGTACTGCATGTTATACTCTAACAACTCATCGGGGAGTTCCCGTTGATAACACCGGGCGACGGTTTGCAGTTCCTTCATGATTTGCCACGCCAGCTGATAAAGTTTTTCGTCCGCCACCATCTGTTTGGTGTCCATGCCGCCGGACAATACGCTGATGGGATTAAACGGCACGTTCCACAGCAGTTTCTGCCAGCGTTTCAACTCAATATCGGCGGTGATTTCAAACGGCACCTGCGCCGCGGCAAACCAGTCGGCCAGTTCCCGCAATGCCGCCGAGGGTTCCGCCACCGGGTACACCCCGCCGATTAGACGACCGCCGCCGGCGTGTGAAATTTTTCCGCACTCGATTCTGGAAACTCCGATATAAGCCACAATGCTGATTATCTGATTGTCCGGAAAGGCTTGGTATATAGCAACTTCTCCATCTAAGCCGTTTTGAATCAACGCAATCACGGTATGCGGTTTTACGGCGGCACGAATCATATTTACGACATCAATTTCCGGCAAAACCTTGGTGCAAACCAAAATATAATCCGCATTTCCGGCATATTCGGCGGCGTTTTTCACCACGGCCGGGTGCCAGACAAAATCGCCGGCAATGCTTTGAATCTGATAGCCGTTTTGCTTTACATAATCAAATTCAGATCTGGCCGCCACGGTAACATTGCATTTACCGTTTTGCGCCAGTCTGCCGCCAAAATAAGTGCCGATTGCACCGGCGCCAACTAACAGTACATTTTTCATTTTGCATAACTCCGTTTTCCAAAAATTGCGGTTCCAATCCGTACATAAGTTGCACCGCAGGCGATGGCGGCGGGATAATCTCCGCTCATGCCCATGGACAATTCCGGTAAGTTGTATTTTTTTGCCAAATCCCGCAGCGTGCTGAAAAACCGCCGCAACTCTTCCGGCGGCGCACCGTCCGGCGCCATTGTCATCAGTCCGTTCAGTAAAATATTGGCCAAGTTGCCGCTCTGCTCAATAACTTGAGCCGCTTCGGTACAGTTTAGGCCGAATTTGCTGGCTTCGCCGGACACGTTTACCTCTAAAAAAACTTGCGGTTTTTTACCCAGTTCGCCGGCAATGCGGTCAATTCGTTCTAAAAGTTTCCACGAATCCACCGTATGAATCACCGTGGCGTGTTCCAGTACGCTCTTTACCTTATTACTCTGCAAATGACCGATGAAATGCCATTCAATATCGGCCGGTAATCCGGCGGCTTTCGTGGCCAGTTCCGTGGCTTTGCTTTCCGCAAAACGGCGTACTCCGCAGGCATATAACTCGGCAATGTTTTCCGCCGGAAAGGTTTTACTTACCGCCAGCAGTTCTACCCGGTCGTTGCCGCATGATTCCGCACATTGTGCGACTTTTTGGCTTACTTCAAGATACTGTTCATGCACAAAACTCATTTTACGCCCCTCCCGGATAATTTGCTAATCCCGCCGAGCCAGGACTTTACTGTGCGGCGGCAAATTGTCCGTTACCCACACATTACCGCCCAGCACCGAACCGGTTCCGATTACAATGTCCCCCAACACCGTAGCGCCGGCGTAAATGGTAACCTTGTCTTCAATAGTGGGATGCCGTTTGCGGCCCTTAATAATCATGCCGCAGGCATCTTTGGGGAAGCTCAGTGCGCCTAAAGTAACGCCCTGATAAATCTTTACGCCATTACCCAATTCGGCGGTTTCGCCGATTACCACACCGGTGCCGTGGTCAATAAAAATACCTTCGCCCAGTTTTGCGCCGGGATGAATATCGATTCCGGTTATGCTGTGAGCGTATTCGGTCATCATACGTGGAATCAACGGTACGCCCTCCAGATAAAGCACATGGGCAAAGCGTTGAATGCAAATGGCTTTTAAGCCGGGGTAGCTGAACACAATTTCGTCTTCATTTAAAGCGGCGGGGTCGCCCTCAAATGCGGCCTGCACATCTTTTTTGGCAATTTCCCGAATTCCGGCGATACTGCCCAGCATTTTCCGCACACTGCGTTCCGCCTTGCACTCCACTTCGCAGTCTTTACAGGAGGTCAAATGATTCTGAAAATGATACGCCGCCCGGATTAAATGACTTAAATTACCGTGAATTTCCTGCAGAATATGACCGATGGAAAATTCTAACAGGCCGGGCTGATAGTCCGTTTCCACCCGATAACCGGGGAACATAACTTCCAGCAAGCCTTCAATCAACTCAAAAATTTCCTGCTGATGCGGCAAGCGAAATCCATCGTACAAATTGATGCCCCGCCCGTCCTTATAGGTGGCGCAAACCGACGAAACCAAATTTTTAAAATACTCTTCGGGCATAGTGGCCTGTCTGGTCGCCCTTGGACAATCTTTATTCATTGCTTAGACTCCTCTATTCAACGGCGTTACAAGTTTTGCGGACTGAAGCTGCGCCGTACATATTCAAATATAAAAATCGTTGCCGCCTGCGCCGCGTTTAAAGACTCAAATTCACCGGGCATGGGAATCATTACCCGCCTGCCGGGTTCATTTTCCGGCACTCCGTTACCCTCACTGCCGATTACTACCAGCGACTTGGCAAACAGGTCATCCGTTAAATAACAATTTTCGCCCTGATGCGGATCGGTGATAAACAGCTCGTTAAATCCGTATTGACCAGCCAGATTTCTGACCTCCGCCAAATTCGGCAACTCCCTTAACCGCATGGAAAACTGCGCCCCCAGTGCCGAGCGGATTACCTTATCATTATAAGGGTCCGCCGAGCCGGTGGTGTACCAAACTTCCGGCAGTCCGGCGGCTCTGGCGGTGCGGATAATCGTGCCGAAGTTACCGGGATCACCAACTTGATCCAACACTAAAACAAACGGCACATCCACTTTGCCAACCGCATCCGGCGGGCGTTTAACCACGCTTAGAATGCCTTGGCCGTTCACCGTGGCGCCTAAGCGGTCAATTTCTGCCGCTGAACACAAAACCGTTTCACCGGGGATGGCAATCTGCTGCTGCATCTCCGGCGTGGCTAAGGTAAACTCCACCTGAGCGGGCAGGGCGGCAAATACTTCGGTACAGCACCGCAGGCCTTCGCACACACAGCAACCCGTTTTCTTACGGCCATGCCGGGTGTACAACGACCGGATTAATGACTCCTGACGGTGCGATACCGGCATATTTTTAATTCGCTTTCGCTAATAATTCGTTCAGCAGACAACTGGCCTGCATCCGGAAAAACGGCATCTGCTTGCCGTTGATAACCTGAGTAACCGCCGACCCCTGCCGAGCCTGTTCCAGATACTTTACGGCGTTGGCGGTGTCGCCCAGCATGGCGTATAAACGCCCGGCGTTATAGTTGGCTTCCGCCAGCATTTCACTATTGGCATCGGTGCGGGTGGCAAAAGCGGCAAAGGCTTGAGCGGCTTCGGCGGCCTTGTTGTTGCGTTCCAGCAGATATGCACGGGTAAGTTCCACCTGCAACCGCTGAGCCGTCGGGCAGTCGGTGGCCAACACATCGTCCAGCTGGCTGATGGCGTCGGCATAATTTCCGGCGGAGCTTAACATGGTGCTTAAGCGTAACCGGGCGTCGTTGCCGATGGTGCCGGAACCGGATTCTTTAATTGCGGCCACCAGCGCATCAATAGTTTCCGCTGAATTGAGTTGTTTATATTTGGCGTTTTCACCACCTTGATAGGCTAAAGTGCCAATTCCCCAAGCGGCCACCAGCAGAACAACGGCGGCACCGCCCCAGCAGAAAGCCTTCCAATGCGATGAAAAAAAGTTCTCAAACTTATCAAAATCATCGTATAACGTGTTGGAAATTTCGGCATCTAAATCCCGATGTACCCGATGTTTAGCCGTCGGCGGAGCAACCTCTTTTTTATGACTCATGATAGTATATCTTTCGTTTTTTTTCAGCGTTAAATCTTAGTGATGAGAGAAAATACGTTCCGGCGCATAATACAACGCCACGCCCAACTCATTAGCCCGTTTAATTACATCGGCGTCACGCAGTGAACCGCTGGGAGCAATGATGGCGGTGATTCCGGCATTGGCGGCCACTTCTACGCCGTCGGCAAACGGGAAGAACCCGTCGCTGGCCATAACCGCCCCCTGCAACGTGCCGTTGCCGGTGTATTTAGCGGCAAACTTGGCCACGGCCTGTTCAATCGCGCCCACCCGGTCCTGTTCGCCGGTACCTACCGACAAGGTCTGGCCGTTCTGAGCAATCACCACGCCGTTACTGCGCACGCTCAAGTTCACATACCAGGCAAACAGCAGGTCATGCAGTTGTTGTTCCGTGGCGTTGCAACTTGATTCCTGATGGCCGCAGCGGGTATTTTCCGCCACGGCTTTCTTTAAATCTTCAACGCCGTGCAGACTGGTCAGCAACGGTGCGGCAACCACTAAAGAACCGTCGGCCAAAACTTTAATCGTGTTGTTGGCATCGGTGGCTTCGCCGACAAACTTGGGCAAATTGGCCAGATTACCGCACTGTAAAATGCGGATATGCTTGTTTAACTTGTAAGTTTCGCCGTCGCAGAAGATATCCAGTACGCCGTCTTCAAACGCCGGAGCCACCACACATTCGCAGAAGGTACTCATAATTTCATGGGCGGTGGCGGCATCTACCGGCACGTTAAAGGCAATCACACTGCCGAAAGCGGCACGGGCGTCGGCATCACGGCCTTTGCGGTAGATATCCAGCAAGGATTCGTTGCCGGCCTGTACTGCGGCGCCGGAGGGATTCACATGCTTCATCACCGCACAGGCGGGGCGGTCAAAAAACTTTACAATATTCAGGGCATAGCTGATGTCTTCCAGATTGGTTTGAGACAAACCGCTTTTACCGTCTTTCAATACCTTCATATCGCCGATAACGGCTTCTTTGCCGGCTTCTTTGTAGTATGCCGCCGGCTGATGCGGGTTGGTGCCGTAGCGCAAGTCATTTACTTTTACGTATTTGCGCCCGCCGACTTCCATTGTTTCCGGAAAATTGCCCACATTCTTGGACAAATAAGTATTACGATTCAGCGTATTCTCCGCCATGATTAATCCTTTATTATAAGTTAGATTATTATATAGTATTAGCAATTAATATACACCAATGCCCGGCATTTTCAAGGCATAACTGTCAATCCGGGAAAAAATCAATAAATTTCTCGTTTACCGTTTGCCAAGTTGCCGAATAGATGTTATCTTCTTACGTGAATTATATGTACAGCAAAAAGGTGGTGAACAGTGAGTCAACGTGGCATTTTTATAACTTTTGAAGGGCCGGAGGGGGCGGGAAAGTCAACTCAAATAGCTAATTTGCACGATTATCTGGTTCAGCAATGCGGGCGCAGTGTGGTGGTTACCAGAGAACCGGGCGGTACGCCGCTGGCCGAAGAGTTCCGGCAGATTTTGAAGCATCATAATACCGCAGAACCGATTTATCCGTTGACCGAGGTTCTGCTGTTTTTAGCCGGTCGGGTCCAGAATGTCCGGCAGAATATCGCCCCGGCGCTGGACGCCGGAAAAGTGGTGTTATGCGATCGGTTTATGGACTCCACGCTGGCCTATCAAGGCTATGCCAGAATGCTGGATGTGGAAAAAATCCGCCAGTTGAATCAAACGGTTATGGGGGACGTAAGTGTTGATTTAACTATACTGTTGGATTTGCCGGTGGAGGTTGGGTTTACCCGCACCGGAAAACGGGCGGAAACTAAAGATAAATTTGATCGGCTGGAGGCCGAAAGTATTGCTTTTCATCATCGGGTGCGGCAAGGTTTTCTGACCATTGCCGAACAGGAGCCGGAGCGGGTGAAAGTGTTTGATGCGCAATTAAGTGCAGAGGAGTTGACCTTACAGATAATTCAGGCGGTGAACCATGTATTACGCTGATTTAACGGCCAAGTTTCCGGCGGCGGTAAAGGCGGTTTGCAACGCCCGGCGCAACGGGAGAATGGGGCATTCGTTTCTGCTGGCCGGGGATGTGGAGGCGAATCGACTGCTTTTTGCCGAATTCCTTGCCGCCAGCGTTTGCTGTAAAACTCCGCAAAGCAACGGGTTGCCGTGCGGTAAATGCAGTACCTGCCGCCAAATTGAAACGCATATTTATCCGGATTGGCTGGAGTTGTCTCCGGTGGGGAAAATGCGTCAAATCCGGGTGGGGGACAGCGGCAATCCGGAACCTAATACGGTGCGGTATTTTGATGACCACTTATATATGACCGGCATCTCCGGGCGGACGGTTGGCGTAATACAGGATGCCGACCGGCTTAATGAGCAATCGCAGAATGCCTTGTTAAAAACTTTGGAAGAACCGCCGGATAATTGTATTATAATTCTTTCCACGGCCAATCCGTCGGCGTTGCTGCCCACCATCCGCAGTCGCTGTCAGTTGATTACGTTGCTGGAAAACCGTTGTGTTTTCAGTTTTAACGATAAGGATTTGGTGTTTAAGGCATTGCATAATTTATGGTTCAATCCCGGTCGTAATTTGACTTTAGGGGCTAATGCGGCAAAAGCGTTGCTGGCGGTTGCCGGAAATTTGGAAGCTCAATGCAAAAAACAGTGCGATGACGAGTGGGTAACGCAAATTCAACAGGCAAAAGAGCTAGAACCTGCCTTGGCTAAAACGCTGGAGGAAAAACGGGATAATGCGGCGGCGGCGCTGTATCTGAAAATGCGGAATGAATTTTTAGAGGCGATAAATACCTTTTCCGCCCAGATTTTTCTGTTGTCCGCCGGCGTAACGTTGGCCGAACTGCCGAACCCGGAGGTGTTTGATAATTTGCCGCTGCCGGAAAATATTTGGCCGGAGGCCGCTGAAAAATTTCAACAGCTGGCCGCAGATTTGCTGTTTAATTTGCGGTTTAATGTAAATGAAGAACTCGCTGTCCGCAGTTTTGCGTTAGAAATTGCCATGCTGCCGGCGGCGCAACAGTAAAATTTTATGTTTTTATGCTTAATTTGCCGATTTATAATTTGCAATTAACACTTCACGGATTATATTTAAAATGGATAAATGATAATGATTATTAACCAGTAACCAATCTTCGGGCAACCGGAGGCAAAGGAAAACTAATGAAGATGAACCGTACTCTGCAACGGCAGGCGATACGCGAAGAGCTTTGCAAGCTGACTTGCCATCCAACTGCTGAAGAACTTTATGGTATTGTGCGTGAACGGGTTCCGCAAATCAGTCTGGGAACGGTGTACCGCAATCTGGAACAACTTTCTGAATGCGGTATGATTCGGAAACTTGAAGTTGCCGGTAAACAGCGGCGGTTTGACGGGAATATTGAACCGCATCATCATTTGCGTTGCCGGATTTGCGGCGGAGTGAGTGATTTGTTGCCGTCGCCAACGCTGAATAAAGTTGATTCGGCGTTGCAAGAGGCGATGAAGGCCATAAATTGTGAAAATGTGTCAATAGAGTTTCAAGGTGTGTGCCAAAACTGCAAATAAGTTTGTCTGAATAATAATCACGGTTTGAGCATTACGGCTTGAACCGGAAAATATTGAGTAATTTTCTAACAGGGGAGAGTTGTGAAAATGGAAAAAACTTGTGCAAAAAAAATGATTTTCAAATGTGCAAAATGCGGTCGGGTTATCGAAGTGATGTTTGATACCGCCGCTCCGGTGGTGATTTGCTGCGGCGAACCGATGCAGGAACAGAAAAGCCGGATGATTGATGCCAGTGTGGAAAAACACGTTCCCGTAATTGCGGCGTTAAAAGACGGCGGCGTAAAAGTGGTGGTGGGCGCTCAGCCGCACCCGATGACGGCCGAACATTATATTATGTGGATTGAAGTTTTAAACGGTTGCTATGTAAACCGCAAATATCTTGCTCCGGGCAGTGCGCCGGAAGCCGAGTTTTATGTACCGTATTCCGATAAGTTGATTGTGCGTGCCTATTGTAATTTACACGGTTTGTGGGAAAAATAGGGAAGACAGGTGCAATTATGTTAAAAGCCAAAATAATTGATGCGATGAACGGTCAGATAAATATGGAATTAGGGGCAAGTTATTTATATTTAGCACTTTCCGCTCGTTTGGAAGAGTTGAGTTTCCCTGGTGCCGCACACTGGATGATTGTGCAGAGTCAGGAAGAGCTTAACCATGCCATGATCATGATCCGGTTTTTATTGGATCGCAGTGCGGCGGTAAAATTTTCGCCGGTAACGTTTGTGGCACCGGAGATTGATTCGGTAAAATGTGCGTTTGACGCCGTGTGCAAACATGAAGAAAAGGTCAGTATGGCGATTAACCAACTGGCCGGCTTAGCGCATGACGAGCAGGATTTTATGTTTATGAACTTTCTGCAGTTCTTTTTAAATGAACAGGTGGAGGAAGAGGCAACTTGCCAGTTGATATTCAACCGTTTGCGTATAGCGGGCGATTCGGCGGAGGCAATTTTGCAGTTGGATGCGGAATTAGCTTTGCGTCCGGCGGCGGTATTTAATCCTACCGGCAGCTTGAAAATTGCGCAAGCGGCGTTATAGTTATATAACAATGTTTATTATACTCCGGATCGAAAAACCGGTTCGGAGTGCTTTTTAATTTTAGCGGAGCAGATTATATGAGCGATTTTTTGAAAGCGGTAAAGGTAACTGAAAATGTTTACTGGGTGGGTGCGATAGATTGGAATGTGCGTAATTTTCATGGCTACAGTACCACATTTGGTACAACATATAACGCATTTTTGGTAATAGATGAAAAAATCACGCTGATTGATACGGTAAAAGCTCCGTTTTTTGATGAAATGATGGCACGGATTTCGTCGGTAATTGAACCGGAAAAAATTGATTATATTGTGTCCAACCATGCCGAAATGGACCATTCCGGCGCATTGATTCCTACCTTAAAAGTTGCTAAAAATGCGCAGTTGTTTGCCTCTAATTTAGGTGAAAAAGCGTTAAAGGCGCAGTTGGGGGCGGATTTGCCGGTAACGGTGGTGGCAAACGGCTCAAAGTTGAATTTGGGTAAGGGGAATCTGCATTTTGTGGAAACTAAAATGCTGCATTGGCCGGACAGCATGTTCAGTTATCTGGACAGTGAAAAGGTGTTGTTTTCGCAAGACGCTTTCGGGATGCACATGGCCGGTTCAAAACGTTGGCATGACGAATACAGCGAATATATGCTGAAGACGGAGGCCACCAAATATTTTGCCAATATTTTATTGTTGCAGGCTCCTAAGATTATCGACTTGCTGAATACGTTACCGGGGTTGAATCTGGATATAAAGGTTTTGGCGCCGGACCACGGCCCCATGTGGCGTAATGACGGAATTGCGTATGTGCTGAATTTGTATCGTGAACTGGCTGAACAGAAGCCGACCCGTAAGGCGGTGGTGGTGTATGACACCATGTGGCACGCCACCGAAACAATGGCTAAAAGCGTGGCCGACGGCTTGATGGCGGGCGGTTTGGACGTAACGGTAATCAATATGCAGGTTTCGGATCGCAGCTGGGTGATGACGCAGTTGCTGACGGCCGGAGTTATTGCGGTGGGCAGTCCCACTTTAAATAACAATCTGTTTCCGTCGATTGCCGATTTGCTGACTTATATGCGGGGGTTAAAGCCGCAGAATCTGATTGGCGGCGCATTCGGGGCGTTCGGCTGGAGCGGCGAAGCGGTAAAACAGATTGGCGAATATCTCACGGCGATGAATATTCCGCAACCGGTGGCTCCGGTTCGGGTAAAGTATGTGCCGACGGCCGCCGATTTGACGGCATGTTTTGAATTTGGCAAGAGTTTGGCGGCAAATCTGAATTCGGCAGCGTGCTGATATCAAATTTGCGGCGGGTAATGTAAAAATAATGGAGGTGGAGAATGAAAAAGTATGTATGCGATGTTTGCGGTTATGTGTATGACCCGGCTAAAGGCGACCCGGAACATGATATTCCGGCCGGAACTGATTTTGCCGATCTGCCCAGCGACTGGACTTGCCCGGATTGCGGAGTAGGTAAGAGTGAATTTTCGGTTTTGGAAGACTGACTTTGGCAGATAAAAAAAGGCGTTCAGTTGAACGCCTTTTTTTATGTCATCAATATTAAAGTTTTAATTTTGAATCGGAGCTGTTGCCGGTGTTGCCGGTGTTGCTTCAGCTGTTACGGGGGCAACTTGTGCGGCGGCGGTTGCGGCGGCCGCCTGAGACAAGGCTTTGGCTTCAGTTTCCAACTTCTTCAGCAGTAAGGTTAATTTGCTGTTTTCGGCGGTCAGGGCTTCAATCAATTTGCCGAGTTCCTCATTTTGCTTTTTCAGATTGGCTTCGGCATTTTTGGCGGCGGCCAAGTCGGATTGAACTTTATTGAGTTGCTGGCGTAAATCGGATTGTTCGGCTTGGCGGGCGTCATTCAGCAGTTTGGTTTCATTTTCCAAACGGTGGTTCATCACATCCCGCAGGTCGTTAAACTGTTCGGTGGCGACTTTGCGTTGTTCCAGCATTTCTTCCCGCAGTTTGGTTAATTCCTTTTGCTGCTGCTGGGTTTTTTCCTCTAATTTGAAGACGATTTCATCTACTTGATGTTTCTGGTCGGCGGTAAATTCGGCCAAGCCGTTGCGCATGGTGGTTTGAAGCGCAGTTTTATCTTCCTTTATCGTATTGATTAACTCGCTGGAGGCGGCTTGAGTCTGAGAAATACTCATTTTTCCGGAGTCTTGAACCTGCTTTAGTATTTTGGGTATGGTAAGCGCCAGCATAACCATGGCGGTAATCAGCAGTAGAAGCAATAGAATTATCGGCCACAGCAGGCGGCGGAAACCGCGGTCAAACTGTTGTTTGCGAGCCTCTTCGGATTTGGCAATGTATTGATTTAAGGCGGCGATTTCCGGCAAATTAACCAAATTAGCGGTATTTCCGGCCCGATTTTCATTATTATTGGACATAATTTCAGTGCTCCCTGCTTCACGTTTAGCGTTTTCGTCGCCGGACGCCGGTTCGGTGGCGGTGTTGTTTTTATCTTCCGTATGTAATTCCGGCTGAACCGGATAACGTTTGGCCAGCTCAACTTCAATAGCGGCAAACGAGTCGCCGTTATTGCGTAAATTGCAAATCTCACGCAAAACATTTAAGGCTTTGGCGGTATAGACCCGTCTTTTGCCCCGTACTTCATATTCAATATACTGCTCATACCGGGCCAGATAATCATTGATAGTGGTACGCGGCACGTTTAATGCGTCGCCCAATTCCGAAACGCTGTAAAAATCCTTATTCATTTCTCTCCTGTCGCAGTGCGGCGGTAATTTGTGCCACATCATGCGTAATTTGCTTTTTCAAATCATCCAACGTGCCGAAACAACGTTCTTCACGTATAAATTTAACTAAATTCAACATAATTTCCTGTTGATACAAATTGCCGGAAAAATCCAGCAGATGCGCCTCTATCCGCCGTTCGGTAACGCCTAAATGCCGTACTGTCGGCGTGGTGCCGATATTCAATGCGGCTTTATACGGTAACTCCGGATTATCCCCGATTTGCACCGTGGCGGCATATACACCGTCCGGCGGGAGTACGCCGTAGTGCAACTTTACATTGGCGGTGGGGTGAGCCAACGCCTGCCCTGCCAGATGCAATCCGGCCTCCACCATGCCGGTCAATGCGGGGTAAGCCGCCAGTAATTCGGCGGCCTGCGCCAAGTCTCCGGCGGCGGTAAGTTCCCGAATCCGGCTGCTGGAGACGATTTCGCCATTCAAAACCACTTCCGGCACCGGGCAAAACTCCATTTGATGTTTTGCGGCAAACGCCGCCAAAAGCTCACGATTGCCGGCGGCTTTATGGCCAAAACGCCAATGTTCGCCCACACAAATTCCTCGTAACCGCCCGGCAAACTCTGCCAGCAGAGAGGACAAAAACGCTTCCGGCGTCATATTGGCAAGCGACTCGGTAAACGCCGTCAGTTTAACCTCGTCAATGCCGCAGTTTCGGATACGCCGCACCCGTTCGGCGGGCGAGATTAACAACTGCGGGGCATTTTTCCCTTTTACCACTGTCCGTGGATGCGGGTCAAAACTAATCACTACGGATTTTGCCTGATATTTTGCCGCCATTACCCGTAATTGCCGTAAAATTTCCCGATGTCCGCAGTGTACGCCGTCGAACACGCCGATGGCTAAAACCACGTTTTCGGTGCTTTTATTTAAATTTTCCATAATCATTGTATCATAAACAGTCCTGTAAAAATTGCAATGCTGTGAAATGAAGTTATATTAAAATACGAAAAAATCAAATGGAACATTGAAAATTTGCCGAAATTTACCAAAAAGGAGGCCTTTATGCGTACAGTTTTATATCCGGGCAGTTTTGACCCGTTGACCAACGGCCATCTGGATTTGATCGACCGGGCGGTAAAACTGTTCGATAAAGTCCTGGTGGCGGTGGCGGTTAATTCAGATAAATCGCCGTTGTTTTCCATTGAAGAACGAGTAGTGTTGATTAAGGAAAGCTGCAAAAAATATCCGAATGTGGAGGTGGTCTCATTTACCGGACTGCTGGTGGAGGCGGTGGAGTTGTATCAGGCCGACGCCGTATTGCGTGGCTTGCGGGCGTTTTCGGACTTTGAATACGAATTGCAGATGGCGTTGATGAACCGGTCTTTGGACGATAATTGCGAAACCATATTTATGATGCCGAATACAAAGAATTCGTATGTCAGCAGTAGAATGGTGAAAGAGGTGGCTTGGCTGGGCGGCAACTTTGCCCAGTATGTGCCAACGCCGGTGGAAGCGGCAATAAGTTTAAAATTAGGAAAATAGAATATTATGAAAAAAGAAAAATACAGTTTAATATTTTCGGTGGCGCAACTTGAAAAAGGGCCGATGGTGCTGGCCGGGGAGTTTCCGCCGGAGTTTTTAAAATTAACTGAAAATGAGCTGTTTGAAGTTACTTCTCCGGTCAGTTATCGTTTGGAAGCGATGCTGGTTACCGGCAATGTTTTAGTGCGGGGGCGAATCAGCTGTACCGTAAAAGGCGAGTGCGGCCGCTGTTTATGCCCGGTGGAAAAAACAGTGGAAGTGGCGGATATCGAAATCTTTGAGGATGAAATTACCGAAGATGAAGTTGATGTTACTGAAGATGTGCGTACCGAAATGGTATTGACTTTGCCGATTAATCTATTATGCAGTGAAGATTGTGCCGGTCTTTGTCCGGTGTGCGGCGTAAACTTGAACACCGCCGCCTGTTCCTGCCGTACCGAAGAAAAAGCGGCGGATGCCGGGGCGGACGGCGCGTCGCCGTGGGGCGCACTGGATAACATAAAACTGTAACTCCGCATATTCCGGTTAATCGTTTTGTGGTTCAATGGGCAGTGGTTCCCCGTAAAAGCGGGGGTCCCGGCCGATTTGAATATCGATCCAAGCGGCAACTCTGGCCATAAATTCCCGGAAATGCTGTTTATAGCGATAGCGGCGCACGCTAACATCCTGCGCCGCAAAGCCGACGGCGTTTAACCCGATTTGCTCCGCCAGATAAACCGCCCGGACACAATGCTGCGGTTGGGAAATTATCACCACTTTTTCACATTTAAACACCTCTTTGCTTCTGACTACCGAATCCAGCGTGCGGAAACCGGCGCAATCCTCAATAATGTCTTCATCCGGCACGTTCAGAGCAATCAGAGTCTGCCGCATATCTTCGGGTTCATCATATCCTTCTTGACCATGGTCGCCGGAGACCAGCAGCTTTTTCACTTTTCCGGCATGATAAAGTTCTGCGGCGGCCGCCATCCGGTAAACAAAGTACAAGTTGCGCCGCCCGCCGGAGACCTTGCTGGCCGTACCTAAAACCAGCCCAATCCGCCCGGACTCCAGCTGATTGGCCTCCCGGTATACTTTGCCGGAACACTTCAGCACCTGCCAATTACCGTACAGACTGATACCCGCCGGTATCATCGCCGCCAGAATCAGACCGATGATGAACCGGATAATAAGTTTTTTTGAGATTTTTTTACTAATGCGCATGAATTGCCGTTTCATTTAATTTTTTTGTGAATATATTATGTCAAACCGGTTTTGTCAAGCAGCCAAACTGTTTTTTTCAGTGGTCAATATAAGAAGTGTGGAGGTGGAGGAAATAGAAAATATAAAAAAATATCGATATTTTTGTATCTAAGTATTTGCATTTTTTCAAAAGCGGTGTATTTTATATGCAAAGTTAGATACAAAAATATCGATGCTGAGATTATCAGATGCGTAAAAAACGTATTTGTACAAGGTTGTTTGATGTTCATTTCTGATTATGCTGTTCAGGTTTAACCCCCTTCCTGAATGGCGGAAAAGAAAAAGACATATAAACTGTTAGTAAGCACCAGCAGTTTATTTAAAAAGTGCGAAATGCGGTGCGGAATGGATTGGTAAATAAAAGTGGCCGGAGGTTTTCCCCCTCCCAACAACCCAACCCCTTCGGCCGCACTCCGGTTCAGAAACGCCGCATTTCGTCTTTTTTCTTGAATAACGGTAAAGTTTTATATATTAGTTTTTTTAACTTTTTTTAAAGACGGACGCACAAGGTTCGTTAAAAACAGAACAAAGGAGATAGGGAATTATGGAGAAGAAAGTAACCAAAGCCCCGGAAGCCGCTGCGGTGGTTGATGAAACCCAGCAGTTGGAAGAGTTGAACGCCATCATCGCCAAGGTGAAGACCGCTCAGCAGAAGTACGCCACTTACACACAGGAACAGGTGGATGAAATCTTCCGTGCCGCCGCTTTTGCCGCAAACAATGCACGTATCAGTCTGGCTAAAATGGCCGTGGCCGAAACCGGCATGGGTGTAGTTGAGGATAAGGTAATTAAAAATCACTTTGCTTCTGAATTTGTGTATAATAAGTACAAAAATGAGAAGACCTGCGGCGTAATTGAAAACGACGATTCGTTCGGGATTATCAAAGAAGCTGAACCGGTTGGCATTATCGCCGGTATCGTACCGACCACCAACCCGACCAGTACCGCAATTTTTAAATCGCTTTTGGCGTTGAAGACTCGTAACGCTATTATATTCTCGCCGCACCCGCGTGCCAAGCGCTCTACTGTAGAAGCCGCCCGCATTGTGCGTGATGCCGCCGTTAAAGCCGGCGCTCCGGAAGATATTGTATCTTGGATTGATGACCCGACGGTTGCGTTGTCTCAGCACTTGATGAGTCATAAAGACATTAACCTGATTTTAGCCACCGGCGGTCCGGGCATGGTTAAAGCGGCTTACTCCTCCGGCGTTCCGGCGGTGGGCGTAGGCGCCGGCAACACCCCGGTAATCATGGATGAAACCTGTGATGTGCAGATGGCGGTAAGTTCGGTATTGTTAAGTAAGACGTTTGACAATGGTATGATTTGCGCCTCTGAACAGTCGGTAATTGCGGTAGACGCCATCTACAATCAGGTGCGTCAGGAATTTATCAACCGTGGTGCGTATGTTTTGAACGCCGAAGAAAAAGCGGTTATGGATAAGGTGATTATTCAGGACGGCAAGTTGAATCCGAAAATTGTTGGTCAGAGTGCCGCTAAGATTGCCGCCATGGGCGGGCTTAAAGTGCCGGCCGCCAGCAAGGTGCTGATTGGAGAAAGCAAAGGCGTAGGCCGTGAATTCCCGTTCAGTTTTGAAAAATTGTCTCCGGTACTGGCACTGTACCATGCTAAGGACTTTGAACACGCCAAGGCTTTGGCGCAGCAGTTGCTGGCGTTCGGCGGCCTGGGCCATACCAGTGTACTTTATACCGCCGCCACCAACAGCGACCGCATTAACGAGTTTGGTGAAGCGATGAAGACCGGCCGTACCCTGATTAACATGCCGGCCAGCCAAGGTGCCATCGGCGACGTGTTTAACTTTAAGATGGATCCGTCTCTGACCTTAGGTTGCGGCAGCTGGGGCGGTAACAGCGTGAGCCAGAACGTGGCTCCGCGGCACTTGCTTAACATTAAAACCGTGGCACAGAGGAGAGATAATATGTTATGGTTCCGTGTTCCGCCGAAAGTTTATTTCAAGTACGGTTGTCTGCATGAAGCCTTCCGTGATTTGGCCGGCCGTAAACGTGCCTTTATTGTAACCGACCGTTTCCTGTACAACAACGGCGTGCTGGATGACGCTATGAAGTATTTGGAAGAATACGGTATCAAGTATGAAGTGTTTGCCGACGTTGAGCCGGATCCGACTCTGGATTGCGCAAATCGCGGTTTGGCCCGAATCAATACCTTTAAGCCGGACACGATTATCGCCATCGGTGGTGGTTCTCCGATGGACGCCGCCAAGATTATGTGGTTGCTGTATGAACACCCGGAAGTAAACTTTGCCGATATCGCCATGCGCTTTATGGATATCCGTAAACGTGTTTACACCTTCCCGAAGATGGGCGAAAAAGCCATGATGGTGGCGATTCCGACTACCAGCGGTACCGGTTCTGAAGTAACACCGTTTGCGGTAATCACCGATGAAAAAACCGGTCAGAAATATCCGTTGGCCGACTATGCGTTGACTCCGAATATGGCGATTATTGATACCAAGCTGGTAATGAATATGCCGAAAAAGTTGACCGCCTACTCTGGTTTGGATGCTCTTACTCACGCTTTGGAAGCCCGTGTGTCGATTATGGCCAGCGAATATTCCAATGCGTTGGCTATGGAAGCCACCCGCTTGATCTTCAAGTATCTGCCGGATGCGTATAACAACGGTACCACCGATGAAAAGGCACGTGAAAAGATTCACCACGCCTCTGCCATCGCTGGTATGGCGTTTGCCAATGCATTCCTTGGTGTTTGCCACTCTATGGCGCACAAATTAGGTGCGGCGTTCCACGTTCCGCACGGTTTGGCCAACGCCATGCTGATTAACGAAGTGATTCGTTTTAACGCCACCGACAAGCCGACCAAGCAGGGTACATTCTCGCAGTACAAATGCCCGGATGCCAAGGAACGTTATGCGTATATCGCCCGTTTCCTGGGGTTAGGCGGTGCGACTGAAGAAGACCAGGTGAATAATCTGGTTAAGGCAATCGAAGAGTTGAAGAATAAGCTCGAAATTCCGAAATCGCTGAAAGAATACGGTATTAACGAAGCCGAATTTTTGGCGAAGCTTGATGAACTTTCTGAAATGGCGTTTGACGACCAGTGCACCGGGGCTAACCCGCGCTACCCGTTGATCAGCGAAATCAAGGAAATGTATTTGAAGATTTACTACGGTAAATAAGAAAAAATGATACGCTGCCCGGAGTGATTACCGGGCAGTTAGAATTTCCCTGTTCTCCAGACCCGTCTTAACGATTTTATGGTTAAGGCGGGTCGCTTTTTTGATGTGTCAAGGTTGACAATTCGGGCTGGAGGCGTTATATTTATATCACGATAAAGGAAAAACTATGATTTATTTTGATCACGCCGCTTGTCTGCCGCCCGACAGTGCCGATATAGCGGTTTTTAATGAGTTGTTATTGCGTTGTAACGCCAATTCTGAATCTACGCACGCCGCCGGGCGAACCGTAAAGCTGGAACTGGAGCAGGCCGGTCAGACGATTGCCGCCACCTTAATGCCGCAATGGGCAGAGCCGCAAGTATATTTTGCGGCCAGCGGCAGTGATGCTTTTAATTTGTTATGGCATAGTTTGCCGGAAATCAACGGCAATGTGGTGGGTTCGGCTTTTGACCATCCGGCGCTGACTAATATGCTGAAGCATGTGGGGGGACTGTTTAACTTTGCCGCTTTGCCGGAGCGGATTATGGAGTTTTGCCGGGCGGAAACGCAAATCATCGCCCTTACACATGTGCAGAGTGAATTGGGGGTTATTACTCCGGTAGATGAGTTGATTCTCAACTTGCGGAAATGTTCACCACGGGCGTTGATGGTGGTGGACACGATTCAGTCGGCCGGAAAACTGCCGTTGCCGACTCTGGCGGACGTGGTGATTTTATCCGGGCATAAAATTGGTGCGGTCGGCGGAGCGGCGCTGGTGATAAATCCACGCTGTAAGATGAAGTTTGACTTTAACGCGGTTCGTCATGCCGACTATTATATCGGGCGTGCCGAACCGTTGCAAATACTGTTTATGGCGGAAATGGCCAAACGTTTTGCGGCGAATCAAACGGAAAATTTGGCTAAAGTAATCCAAATAAATCGTTATTTGCGTAGTGAAACAGCAAAAATACCCGGTGTAATTGCCACAATGCCGTTAGAGCGGACGTCGCCCTATATTCTGCATTTGCGGATAAAAGACAAGCAGGGGGCGATAATTGCCCGAATGTTGTCGGAACATAACATTATGGTTTCGAGCGGCAGTGCATGCCGGGCGGAGTCTGGTGGCCCCAGTGCGGCGTTAAGTGCCTTAGGCTTGCGTGGCAATGCGGCCTACGAAGGTCTACGCCTGAGTTTTTCGCCCGCCAACACGCCGCATGAAGCCGAGCGTTTTATTGAAGTCCTGAACGCCGTGCTGAAAGATTACTGATTTTTCACTTTGCTGAAAAATCGGGGCGGGGCTACGGTGGCGTAATATGGATAACGGGCTTTTATTTCGGCCGGGCAGTCGGGCGGAATATATTGAAAACGCTTGTAAAACCATAAGTAATGTTCTGGAAAACGACGGATGAATTTTTCCGAAATCTGCATCAACTCCTGTAAAACTTCGTCGGGAGAAGCGTATTCGGCAAAATCTTTGCTCAACTCATCGGAATGTGCCGTAATTACACCATTGGCTAAACGCACGCTGGTGCCGTAAATTATTTTGGCCGGAATCTGGTTTTTCACGCAGTAATCCATCAATACCGCCGGAGCCGTACTGCTGGGAACCGGTAAACCGAAAAAGTTTACAAACACTCCACCGTCCCGCCCACGGGTGTTCTGGTCAATCAGCGTGCCGACGCCCATGCCGGATTTTAAGGCTTTGATGCTGGCCCGCATGGCACCTTTACTGTAAATAATCTGCAGGCCTTCCTCCTGCTCCCGACCGATTTTATTGATGAATTTATTTAAATACGGATTGCGTACCGGTTTGGCAATCGCCACCATTTTTACGCCGGCATAATGCGGCGCCATCAGGCCGGAACCCTCCCACGAACCTAAATGAGGATTAACAAAAATAATCCGGATATGGTCTCTTACACAATCTTTCAGCAACGTTAAAACCGGTTCCGGGATTACCGTATAACGCTCAATGCGCTCTACTTTGCCGCTCATCCACAAGAATTCGGTCAGATTGAACACCAGATTAAAAAAACTTTTCCGGGCAATCCGCTTAATTTCGGTCAGCGATTTTTCGGGGAATGCGGTGCGGATGTTGGCCACGGCGATTTTGCGTGCCGGCGGCCACAAAAACAGTAAATATCCCAGCCATACGGCATTGAATTTGATCAACCAATGCGGCATTATTCGCAGTAATCCATATATAAACAACACCAAAATATACAGTAAAAAATCCATTTATTTCTACTCCAGTTTTTTGCGTCGGCGTCGTGGCGGTAAGGTGAATTCCGTCTTGCCGTCCGCCTTTAGTCTTACGCCGTTGGCAAATAAGAGACTATTTAAATTGGCTCTGGCAATATTTAACGCCAAATGATTACGGGCGGCATCCTCCACCCATTCGGTTTGACTTGGGGCTTCCAGCTCGATTGAGCAACTGTAATCCTGATGAATGTAGACCAGACCCCAACCCGGAGCCACTTCGTTTTTAGTAATCAGATTGGCCGGAACCGCCAGATACAAGCGGTCGGCAACTCCGGAACGGCGAATAATTTCCATGCGAGACCCCCGGTAAAGCACGTGCAACGTTTTTTCAATGCGTTTCTGCAGTTCGCAATAGGGGTGAAGCCGACTGTTTTTGTAATCATAATCCGCCGCTTCACTGTCGGCAAACAGATCGCCGGGAACTTTCAATTCCGGCTCATCATGGCGGATTGCCGCCTCCATTTGGGTTTGTTCCTTGCGCAACTGGTCGAGTTGAGCAAATAGTTCCATATGTTCGGAACACTCCGGCAGGCATTCACTGCGACTGGTAAAGAGGTCTACCGCAATGGTTTGCGCCGCTATGCAGAATCGCCGTTTTGTTCCGCCGCTGGTATAGAACGCCGCCGCCGCACTCAGTTTATATTTATGTTTACGCAAGGGTACCTGCAGGGCAATGGTTGACGGATTAAACTGCAGTAAAAAGGCCAGAATACTTTGTTTTACCCGGCATGACACCAAGCCGGGAATGGCCGAATCCGCAGTAGCTGTTTCCGGCGGAACTGCTTCAATTCCAACTTCCTCCACCTGCTGTTCCGTTGGCTGAACCGGAGAATCCGCCCATAGAAATGACAATTGTTCGATACTCATAATGCCGCCTCTTTCTCCTGTAAAATCTGCTCCAATAAAACTTTCTGATTAAAACATGTTTCCACAAACTTTCGTCCGTTATGGCCGTATTCCCGGCGTAAATCCTTATTGCACACTAACGTTTTTAATGCGTCGTATAACTTTTCCACATTCTGCACCGGCACCAGCAGGCCGGTTTGATGGGGCAGTAAAGCATTATTGGCCCCCGGAACATCGGCCACCACCACCGGGAGTTCCAGTGCCTGTGCCTCAATTACCACATTCGGTAAGCCTTCACGATAACTTGGAAAGCCCAGCATATCCCAGCAGCTCATGTAGCGCGGCATTTCGTCATAACTCAAATAAGAACGACTGCTGTTGCGGCCCGGCACAATAATAATCTCCTTACAGCAGTCGGCAAAATTCCGGATATCTTTATCAATCGTATTAAAATAATCCAAGTCGCCCAGCAGTACCAGTTTTAAATCTTTGCGGCCGGTGTCAAGCAGTTTTTTAAAGGCCGTAATCAATTCGCCCACGCCTTTATCCCGCCGGATAGACCCGGCAAAACCGATGACAATATCATTTTCGGCAATATTCAACTCCTGCCGCACGGTACTGCGCCATTCGGCTTTTTTGTTTAAGTCAAACCGGGGCAAATCCACCCCCCGACTGCCGCCATGACCGATAATTTTACCTTTGCCGGGCGGAAACAGACCATCCTGTTCCGCCAGTTCTAAATTGCCCCGGCTCAGAATTATAACTTGAGTGGAGCAGGCGCAGGCCAACTTATCAAAATTCAATAATATTTTGCGCTTAAGCCCGGTCGAGGCCGAATAGCGTAATCCGCCCAGCTGATAATAGCGATGCGGAATTTGCAGCAACCACCCGGCAATCGAGGCGTAAAATGCGGCATTCGGCATAAAATATTGAATAAAATTGTACCGTTCCCGTTTAAACAGCCAAAACAGCGTCCAAATCCCCGTCAGCAGTTGCCAAGGCGACACGCCACGCTTTAACGGCAGTACCACATAACGCATATCGGGTAACAGATTCCGCCGCAATTCCGCATCTTCCGATGCCGCCACTGTTACCTGCCAACCGTGCTCAGCCAGATATTTTGCCTGCGGCAACAGAAACAACCGCAAACACTTACCTGTAGTGGCCACATAACATATCCGGCGTTTTTCAACTGGTGGAGTCATGACTCGGCAGGACTTTCAACACCATTGCCGCCGGTGGTGTCTTTACTGCGTTTTCTGTAACGGCGGCGTGGTTTGCGGCGGGTTTGGGTTTCGTCATTATCCGATTCGTCGTCTGCCGGAGCAAATTTTGCGGTATTTTTCGGGCGTTCCCAAACCTCGATAAGTTCCGACTTATGCCACCATAACTCATTTTGAATGTACAATAATTCACGGGCATGACTCAGACTGCGGGCCGCCGAAAATTTGTTTACCAGTTTACAGTCAAACATATAAGGCTGCATGGACAACATGCGGCAACTGCTGGCCGTTACCCGTTTTATAATGGAGTGCGGCGCAAATATTTTATGGATAACATCATAAATCACCAACTCGTTTTCCGGTGCCGGCGACCACAATTCGCCTTCATTAACGGCACCGAAAGCCTCGGCCACAAACGGCAGAGCCATCGCCGCCACCGCTACCGACACGCTGTTGCGGTAACGTTCCGCCATTACCCGGCGATTGCGGCAGTTTAACATCAGCATGGCACGGTTTACGGCCACATCATTCCAGCGAGCCGCCAACTCCGGCAGGAAATACTGTAAAAAACCGTAACGTTGGAACGCCGCAAAAATATGGTCTGAATAACTGGAGGCCAGGATTTTTTCCAACTCCAACGTAAGCCGTGAATTAGCGGCATGCTTAATCATTGGAATGCACTCCTGCAGGTGTTTCTCGGTTTCCGCTTCAAAATTAAAGCCGTACTGCCCCACCAGTTTTAAGGCTCGCAGCAACCGCACGGGGTCTTCTTCAAACCGTTCACGGCCATCGCCGATAATGCGAACCAGCTGGTTATTGATATCTTCCAATCCCATGCCGGTAAAGTCAATTAAATTATCCACAATCGGGTCATAAAACATGGCGTTTACGGTGAAATCCCGCCGGAAAGCATCTTCTTTAGCGGTGCCGAAGTCGTTGTCTTCAAACAGAATATGATCCGGTAACTGCTCCAGTTTGCCGGCCAGTTTACCCGGAACCACGCCCTGCGACTGCGGACGGCGGCGGAAGGTGGAAATTTCAATAATCTCATTCCCCACATGCAGATGCACCAAGCGGAACCGCTTACCGATAATCCGGGCCTGCCGCCGCCCGAATACGTTACGAATTTCCATCGGCGTGGCGGCGGTAGAGATGTCATAATCTTTTGGGGTGCGCCCTAACAGCAAATCGCGTACGGCGCCGCCCACAATGTATGTTTCATAACCGGCGTTCTGTAATTTTCGGACAATTTCGCGTATATGCGGTGCGGTTTGGCGTAGTCTATTCATAGTACCTTGTAGTTTTCTGTATTACGGTATCCACGGAATTAAAATCCGGATCTAAGAACGGATAGTCGGCATTATAATGCAGACCGCGACTTTCTTTGCGTAACATGGAACAGTCAATAATCAGTTCCGCCGTAGTTGCGATATTACGTAAATCCAGTAAATCCGGTGTTACGTGAAAGTCCCAATAATATTTTTCAATTTCTTTACGAATCAGTTTAATACGGGTTTTGGCCCGTTCCAGCCGCTTGTTGGTGCGGTAAATGCCGACATAGTCCCACATAAAACGGCGAATTTCATCCCAGTTATGCGGAATAACCACCATTTCATCGGAATTAGTAGCGTTGCCGCAACTCCAAGACGGAACCGGATAATTCAATTTTTTAAATTGAGCTAAATTTTCACACATATGTTCCGCCGACCGGTGCGCTACTACCAACGCCTCCAGCAGACTGTTGCTGGCTAAGCGGTTGGCGCCGTGCAGTCCGGTACAGGCGCATTCGCCGGCGGCATATAAACCGGGGATGCCGGTATAGCCGTTTACATCGGTCAACACGCCGCCGCAGACATAGTGTTCGGCCGGAACCACCGGGATTAAGTCGGTGGCCATATTTACGCCGATCTCCAGACACTTGGCAAAGATATTCGGAAAGCGTTTGCGCAAACGTTCTTCGGGAATATGGCGAATATCCAGATAAGCGCACTCCTGACCGGTACGTTTCATTTCATTGTCAATAGCTCTGGCCACCACATCACGTGGAGCAAGCGACTGCATGGGGTGATATTTGTCCATAAACTCCCGATACGAACCGTCGGATTGTTTCATTTTCAGGATAGCACCTTCGCCTCGTACAGCTTCGCTGATCAGGAACGAGCGGATTTTTTCATCATATAAAATGGTGGGATGGAACTGAATGAACTCCATATTGGCAATTTTGGCACCGGCGCGATACGCCATAGCTTCGCCGTCGCCGCAGGCCACATCCGGGTTGCTGGTATATAAATACACTTTTCCGGCGCCGCCGCAGGCCAGCATGGTGGTTAAGGCCCGAAAAGTCTTCACCCGGTTATTTTTAACATCCAGTGCATACGCCCCCAAACAGCGGTTATCCTCCATACGGCCGATGGACTGCGCCATAATCAAGTCGATGGCATAGTGATATTCAAAGATGGTGATATTGGGATGTTTCTTGCAGTTTTCCACTAAAATGCGTTCAATTTCCCGCCCGGTGATATCGCCGGAGTGCAACACCCGGCGTTCGGTATGGCCGCCTTCACGCCCCAAGTCAAAGTTATCCTTATTATCGGCAAAACCCAATTCGCCGCGGGTGGTAAAATGGGCGCCCCGGTCAATCAGGCGTTTTACTGCGGTCGGGCCGGACTCCACAATTACCCGCACCACGTTTTCATTGCACAACTGGGCACCGGCGTTTAAGGTGTCCTGTACATGGGCATCGAACGAGTCTTCGGGATTGGTTACGCAGGCAATCCCGCCTTGAGCCCGGCAGGTACTGCCTTCGTCGGCGGCACGTTTAGACAACACGGCCACTTTGTTGCCGGCGTCGGCTAAATTCAGTGCCGTTCCCAGCCCGGCCAAGCCGCTGCCGATTATCAGATGATCAAACTCGCAAATTTCTGGCGTATTCATTTTTATTCTAAAAAACCTTATTTTCGATTTTACATTTTATGTAATGTAGTATAAATTACACTCTATTCGACTATTTTTCAATCGACAACAACAAACTACTGGAAAAATGATGTTTAAAATTTGGTTTTTAGGCCGTAAAAGTGTTCCCGGCAACGAAATTTGCCGTATCAGCCGCACTTATCAGATTATACATATTATAGCAGTTGCTTTATGCGGACTGCTGTCGGCGGCGGCGTTACCGCCGTTAAATTACTATCCGCTGGCATTTTTAGCCTTGGTGCCGCTAATCTTAACCGGCATGCACTGCCGGGTGGGATTTACCGCCTTATGCGGCTTTGCCTTCGGTTGGCTTTGGGCGTTTGCGTCGTTTAATTTTCTGCGGGAAATCCAAGGTTCATTCGGGTGCATACCATATCTGCTGGCCACGGTTTTAGGGCTTTATTTTGCTGTTTTTGCCGCCTTTATCCCGTTTTTGCACCGTTATTTACGCTTAACGCAACTGGAGCGGTTGCGAACGTTTGACGAGCGGCAGTTGATACCGCCAAAATTATCGTTTAGCCGGGAGTTGTGGTTTGCGGCGGCGGTGAGTTGTCTATATATTATGCTGGAGTGGGGGCGGGCGTTTGCCCTGCCGTGGAATCTACTGGCGACTACATTATATAAAGTTCCGGTTATGTTGCAGTTAGGTGCGTTCGGCGGAGCTTATGCGGTTAGTTTTGTTCTAATATTTGTAAATGTGGCGATTGCTCAGCAAATTGATGTGGTGTGGTATGGGTTTTCTGCTCAAGCCCCCGGTCGGCGGCGGCGTTGCGGAACATTTCTGCTGGCGATTGTGATGATTTTAGGAACTTTGCTGTTTGGCTTGTACCGCACTAAGAATTTTAAATACCCGGCGGTGCGGGAGGTTCGCTTCGGGCTGGCGCAGGGGAATATTTCTCAACGGCGGAACGCTACTTATCAAGAGGCGGAGGAGGCTTTAAATATAAATTTTGCCTTGCTTAAAGAGCTGGCGGAAAACCCGATAGAGCCGGAAATCGCCATTTTGCCGGAGTCTGCCACGCCGATCCGGTACAGCGAAAATTCGCCATTGTCCAACCAGTTGCGCTGGCAGACGTTTTTGTTTGTGGAGACTCATAAAATCCCGTTGTTTATGGGCGTGATCGACTTTGAACCATTGTCGGATAATCCCAAAGATTATTTAACGTTTAACCGGGCGTTGCTGTTTAAGCCCGGTAAGGGGCGGCATCCGGTGGCCAAGTTTGACAAAATTCAGCGGGTGCCGTTTGGCGAATTTGTGCCGTTCCGCAATTTTCTGCCGGATTTTCTGGTGAAGATTATCGATATGAACCGTGATTTAACCCCCGGTAACGACTATACGCCGATTGAACTTTTAGATAACGTTTACGCCGGAGTAAGCATTTGCTTTGAGGACGTTTTTCCCTATGTGGCTCGTGGCGAGGCTTTGCGTGGCGCCAATTTGCTCTTGGTAATTTCCAACGATGCGTGGTATCCGGAAAGCAGTGAACCGGAACAGCATTTGGCCAACGCCGTAATGCGAACCATTGAAACCGGCCTGCCGATGGTACGGTGCGGCAACAACGCCTCCAGCATAGTAATTGACCCGTTGGGGAGGGCGGTGGACGGTCTGCGACGCAATGCCGACGGTTCGGTGGACACGTTTGGCAAATTCCGGGCGGCCGGAGTAGTTACCGCCGCCGTGCCGTTAGAGGTTGAACCGACGTTTCATACCCGTTTCGGCAGTTGGTTTCAGTATCTATGTTTGATAATAGCGGTTTGCAGTGTATTTTCTGCCTTGAACAGCCGCATGGCGGACGGTCGAATATTAAAATTAAAAAAGTAATTACAGGATAAGCAGGTTAGATATGCGGATGGAATCAGAGTGCGTGCAGTGTATTTTAAACAGCACAATGGAGATTTTTCGGGACGACAAACACGCCGTGGCGGACGAACGCCGTTTTTTACGGGATTTATTGGACACGTTGCAGAGTGTCGATATCGAATCGCCGCCGCCGGAGTACGCCCGTCAAGTATATAAGGTGCTGTATGAGCATAATAAAATTGAAGATAACTATGCAGAAAATAAGGCCAAGTCCACCGAAATTGCCTTGAATGTACTGCCTAAAATTCAAGCGGTTATCAATACGTATGCTTATCCGTTCGAGGCCGCCGTGCGTTTTGCCATTGCCGGCAATATCATTGACTACGGCACCAACCGGACTTTTGATTTAAACACGGTGGAAGCCCGGTTGATGGAGGTTATGGAACAGGAGTTGGATATTGCGTTGGTGCGGCAGTTGGAACAGGATATGAAGAACGCCAAACATATTTTGTATATGCTGGATAATTGCGGTGAAGCGGTGCTGGATCGTCTGCTTACCGAACCTTTTAAAGAAAAAATCACGCTGGGGGTGCGGGGTAAAAAGGTGCTGAATGACGTTACTAAAGAGGATTTGGCCGGGTCTGGATTTGCCAATTATAGAGTCATTACCACCGGCGACGGCACGCCGGGAGTCTCTTTAAAATACAGTTCGCCGGAGTTTATGCAGGTGTTGAATGCCGCCGATTTGATTATCGCCAAAGGGCAGGGCAATTATGAAACGCTGGATGAGTACGGTAATGCCAATCAGCGAGTATATCATTTATTCCGTCTTAAATGCCCGGTGGTTATGCGGCTGTTTAAGGCCGAAAACCACGGTGCAATTAAGATTATTTGTCACTGATATATAAAATGTCCGGCTCAGATTTTTCCGAAGCCGGACATTTTTTTTACAGGATTGAGGAACTGGTGGCAAAGCCTTTGTACCACGCCGGTTTAGAGGCCGTGGGGCCTAAGGGCAGTTTTTCATCCAGTTCGGCGATGGTGCTTAATTTGCCGGACGAATATTCCAGAAGCGTCCGCTGTAATTCATGCCAACGGGCAATCTGCCCCGCATTACGAATCTGCATAACTTCAAAACCAAACGGCTTGAATACCGCTATCCACATAGCCCGGAAAGATTCGCAAAGTTCTTCATATAAGCTGATAATGGCCGGAATTTCTCCGGCGATTTCGGCAATTTTCGCCCGGTCGCCGGCGTGATATGCCGTCAACATTTTCCGGCGGAACGCCAAACGCTTAATAATCACTTCTGCAATCATATACGGATGATTCAAATCGGCACAACCGTCGTCATGGCGTTTATCTTTCAAGCCGTCGCAAATCTTCTGATATTCCGCAATCACCACTTGGTCAAAGTCCGGGTTCCAGATGGAATAATAGTTCCAGGCCAAGCCCATTACCGGCTCATCCCAGAACAGGTGATAGGCGCATAACGGGCCGTAAGCCGGATCAATTTTCGTGTCTACATCCCACGGATAGATATCCAGATTGCCGGCCAGCGTATGAGCGGCATAGTCGCCGTGGCAGATGGCGGCAAAACGGGTAGCGCAGGCCGCCTCATTATCGCCGTTGCCGTAAGCTACTTCCGCCGAGAAGACCAATCCGGCCATGGCGGAATCCCAAGCGCAGTACGCCCCGTCGTCGCCCCACATGGTAAAGAATACGTCTTGCACGCCGGTGTCGCGGCAGGCCTGCAAGCCGGGCAGAACGGTGGCTTTGGTTTTGGTATGGTCATACCAGAACTTGCTCCAGGTCCAAACGCCGCTGCCCAAGGCTACCGGGCGGTTGAGTTCCTGATGCAACTTAATAAAGTCGTGATAGAACTTGTAATCGTCATGATAATAGTCCCAATAGACCAGTTCCACATTTTCCGGGATATTGTTGCGGACCTCCTGCGGGATGTTGCTGTTCAAATCATAGTAATCCTGATTGGCGTTGCCCAAACGGAAATACATGTCAGACCAGATCATGGGCGACAGACCGAGCTGTTTGCACATGTCATTCACCCGGTTCAAGTGTTGATTAAACAAGGTGAACCCGTCCTTATAGCCATATTTATCCAACAGACGGCCGCGGCCGAGGTCGTGAGTTTCGTCCATGCCGATATGAATTTTACGACTGCGGAAAGCGGTGCTCCAGAATTTCAGCATTTTGGCCACCAGATCATAAGTGGCGTCTTCATCTACATTCAGCACTCTGGCGGTGTCAGTAACCGGAGCGTATGCCGGTCCCCACTTGATAATTTGTTCCATGTGGCCGAGCGTTTGGATGCAGGCGATCATCTCGATACCGAGTTTAGCGGCATAGGCGTCAACATCCTGCATCTCCGCCAGCGTATAGGCTCCCCGCATGTAACCGAAATAGGGTTCATCGGGCAGTTTGTAGGTGTCTTCGGTATAGAGCATGGCCATATTATAGCCCATCAAAGCCAGCTGACGCAGCCACTTTTTAAAGTGTTCCACCGTCATCACTCCGTTGCGGGAGGCGTCCAGCATAATGCCGTAAGTGGCAAACGTCATCAGTTCCCGGCCTTCCAAGCCGCTCAAAACGGTGCCGACGCCGCGAGCCGCCGCCGTAACACTGCCGTACTCAATCCGGGCGGTGTTGCCGTGGCGGGTTACGTTTGATTCGCCGCAAGCGGCAACTTTTACAAACTCCAGTTCAATTCCGCTGCCGTTTTCTGCAATCGGATAATCTTCGGCCAACAGCTCCAGCATGGCGGCGATATCGGCGGCCACGGCGGAGCGTTTCCAGCAAAGCTGTACATTACACATAACAAAGTCCTTTATATTATATTGAAAATTATCGAAATTATTTACCGAACTCAAGTATTTCCCACCCTTTTTCCACCGCTACTTGGCGTAATGCCGCCGATGGATTGACGGCGACCGGATGGCCGACGCTTTCCAGTACAAACCGGTCATTAATACTGTCGCCATAATATGCCATATCGCTCATGGCGATTTTGGTCATGCGGGAAAATTCCGTTAGAATCTCCACTTTGCCCTCCCGCCCGGCGAACGGCGGCACATAGTTGCCGGTATATTTACCGTCTTTAACTTCCAGTTGAGTACCTAACAGCAAATCTACTTTAAAGAACTCCGCCACCGGCTGAGCGATGATGGTGTTGGTGGAGGTTAAAATCCCCACCCGTTCGCCGGACTCCTGCAATTCTTCAAACAAGGCCTTGGCTTCCGGATAAACTCTGGGCAGTGCATACTCTACAAAATGATTCCGCACCAGCGGCAGCATTTCGTCATAAGTGCGGCCGGCAAATTCGGCTAATTGAAAGCGTGAAAACGCATCATGGTCCAAACAACCATTATTATAATCGTCAAAAAACGCATCGACCATCGCCTGTGTATTGGCCGGAGCCATGTCATGCGCAATTAAAAACTCCTTCCACGACACATCGCAATCATTATCAATCAGGGTCTGGTCCATATCAAACCAGTAAAACTTGATTATACTCATTGACATCTCCATAAATTTGAATTATATTATATTCTATATTAAAATTTGTATTTTGCAAGGACGAAGAGTGATTTTAAAACGATTTTTACCCGGATGCCGGGTTTTGGCGGGAATAAAACAAGTATTAGATTTTACCGCTCAAACTCAATAATCAGGTTTTTTTTTCGATTTTTTACGTTTTTGGATTTGCAAAGTTCAAAAAAAGGGTTATCTTAAATAGCGTGATGCAGGTGGGTTGATAGCTCAGTCGGTAGAGCATCGCCCTTTTAAGGCGGTGGTCCGGGGTTCGAGTCCCCGTCAACTCACCAATTTTATTTGGTGATAAATGTAATTTAACATATAGAGGTTTTGAAATGAGCAACGTATGTGTTTTATGCGGCAAGAAGAAGGCCGAAGGTGGCCGCATCACCCGTAAGGGTTTGGCCAAGAAAGCCGGCGGTATCGGTTTGCACGTTGTAAAAAACGTAAAGCGTACTTTTGAGCCGAACATTCAGAGCGTTCGCATCGTTGTGGATGGTCAGGTTAAGAAGGTTCGCATGTGTGCCGGTTGTATCCGTACCGGTAACTTTGTAAAAGCGTAATCGCCTGAGCAAATTGTCAAAGAGGTCGTCCAGTAGAAAGGGCGGCCTTTTTGTGTTTTTAGCTTGGAGGTTTTGGGCTTGGCGTTTTGAGTGTGAGTGTTTTCACCCGTGGCGGTTGCGGATTGGGCGTTTTTAGCTTGGGTATTTTAGGTGATACTCAGGACGCTGATTGTTTGTTTTTTGATTTTTTATTAACCATATAAACGAGACGGGTTATGTTGTCTCCATACATGCTGAATACTTTAGCTACCGGCATGGCGGTTCTGGCCGGCGGTTGGGGCTTGCTGGTTAAACGGCGGGTTTTCTGGGTTACATTGGGGTTGGCTATCTCTTTAGTGGCCGACTATTTTATGTCTTATCAAGGCCGCGGCACGCACTATTTTTTACTTGGCGTCGGCTGGTTTACCTTGGCACACGGTTGTTTTATTCTGCAATGTTGGACGGCTAAAAGCTGGAATTGGCATCGGTTTTTACCCGTTTTGGCCGGCTATCTGATTTTTTACTTCGGCTGGCTGTTCGGCCATCTGCCTGATACAGCGATAAAAATTGCGGCTTTGGGGTATCTGTTGGTTTCCGTAGTGTCGCTTGAGGCGGCGTGCGGTCAATTTTTCACCGGTAAGAATTGGAGCAGTCTGATGTTTTTACTGGGCATCCTGCTGTTGGTTTTTTCCGACACCATGATTGCCCTGCGTACTTTTATGAACATCTCGGCCTGCGGCCCCTGGATACTGCCCACCTATCGGCTTTGCCATCTGTTTTTGGGTATTTCTATTGTTTTATCTAAGAATCGTGAAAATAAACGGCAAAATATTTGACTTTTTTTAAATCGGATATATTTTAATATGTTAAAATATTTAGGAGATTAAAAAGTGGGCAAATGTATTAATAATCATGAATGCTGGAAATTGGTTTTCAGTATGTCGGCAGAACTGCACGCATTTTTGGAACATCACGAACAGGTAAATGTGCAGAACATCACCTTGGCACAGGCCAAAGTTATCGGAATCGTATATCGTTATGCGCCGGAATCGGTGCCGCAGAAGCAGTTGGTAAAACTGCTGAATCTTACGCCGGGGGCGGTGTCTCAAACCGTAGATGCGCTGGTGCGGGAAAACGTGTTGATGCGGGATTCATTGCCGGAGGATCGGCGAGCCGTGGTTTTACGGCTTACTCCGCATGGCGAAAGTTTGCGTCAGCGGCATAATCAGACTCTTAATGCTTTAATGGGTAACTTATTAAGCGATGTTGACGAGGGTGAACAAAAAAAGTTTGTATCGTTATTGAATAAATTGACCGATTCGCTGATTCAAATCAACGAAGCTGAAGAAATTAAGGGTTGAGCTTTTTTTATGGAAAAAAATTTAGCGGTTTATACTCATGCCCCGATTGGCAAAACCATGTTGAAAACCGGGTTGTCAATGTTGCCCGGCACCATAGCAATGTCCGGGTATAATATTGTCGATACTTTCTTTGTGGGGCAGTTGGGCAAATTGCCGCTGGCCGCCATGGGTTTTACGTTCCCGATTGTTATGCTGTTGGGTTGCGTGTTCAGAGGTTTGGGGATGGGCGTGATGACCTGTACGGCGCAGGAGTTGGGGAATCGTAAACATCATAATGCGGTTAAGTTGGTCTCCTCCGGCACAGGGCTGATTCTGCTGGTGTCGATTGTGCTGGCCGTGGCCGGGATGCTTAGCGGTCGCCGGGTGTTCGGGTTAATGGGGGCGGAGGGCGAAACGCTGAATTTGGTGCTGGGGTACATGGATATTTGGTATTTCGGGTGCTGTACCGCCGCATTGACCATGACCGGGAATGACTTGCTGATTGCCGCCGGCCACACCAAAACCGCCAGTATGCTTATGACGGCCGGGTTATTGTTAAACTCATTACTTGATCCGTTGTTTATTATGGGCGGCGCCGGATTGCCGGCGATGGGGATTCGCGGAGCTGCACTGGCCACTATTATCAGTCAGTTGATGTCGGTAATTGCCGCTATGAGTTTTCTGTATTTCCGGGATCGGCTGCTGAGCTTTGCCCGCATTGGCTGGGGGGATGTGAAAAAAGCGTGGTGGCGGATTGCGGGGTTTGCCCTGCCGTCGTGCGCCGGAATGCTGATGTTGCCGGCCGGAGCGTTTATTATTACGGTCTTAACCTCGCATTTCGGCGATGCGGCAGTGGCGGCGACGGCGGCTTGCAGTCGAATAGAGATGGTGGCGTTTATGTTTCCAATGGCGTTAGGAATGTCGATATTGCCGATGGTGGGGCAGAATTATGGTGCGGGGCTTTATGACCGTATTCGTTTTTGCCGGCGTTTTTCCATGCGTTTTGCATTTCTGTTTCTGCTTGGCGTGGCGGTGTTGTACTTTGTGGCGGCGGAATGGCTGGTGAATATGTTTCTGCCGGATGATACCGGGGAAAACAGTATTGAAGAGGTGCGGCGGATAATGATTACATGTTTGCATATTATTCCATGGGGATTTGGCTGTGTAGAAGTACATCGGTTTGCCGGATTCACATATACCGGTTGTAACCGGCCAAGCGTGGCGGCCTGGTTAAATGCTTTGCGAATCATGGGGCTTATGGTGCCGTTGTCTTTTTTAGCTTGGTATTTTGACTGGTTGGAAGGGTTGTTTTATGCCCGTCTGGTATCGGACATTCTGGCCGGAACCGTGGCGTTTCTGCTGGCTCGGAATATGACGGCAAAATTACCTGAAAATAGCAAAAAAACGCCTCAAACGGCACAAAATAGAGCTTAACGGCTGTTTTTTAAACGGTTTTTATTGATTTTTACTTGCATACGGCTGAATTTATGGTAGTTTATAGTACAAGATATATTTTTGAGTAGATGATTTTTTATATAGCGTTATCGTTAGGAGTGTGTGCGGTATTATGGAAATTAAAAGTTATGAACGCGACGGAGTTGTAATTATTGAGGTGAACGGGCGTCTTGATGCTGAACACGCCGAAGCCTTGCGCACGGAATTTTTACAACAGATTACCAGTCATCGTAAATTTGTGCTGGATCTTGCGGGAATGGATTATCTGGATAGTACCGGCTTAGGTGCGGTGGTGTTCTGTTTAAAGAGCAGTAATGAATACGGCGGCTGTTTGAAACTGGCTAATTTGGGCAGTAAGCCGCGGATGATTTTTACCATCACCAGAGCATATAAAATTTTTGATATTTACGATGATTTAGACTCCGCAGTAAATGCAGTAAACGCTTAATATTTGTCTTTTACTGGGGTTCCCACGGTTGTCAGGTCTCTTTGAGCGGCAGTTTTTTTTATAAGGAGCATGGATTCATATGGATTATCGGAAAACACATCATGATTTAATTGAACTTCTGCTTGATCGTGCCGATTCCCGCAGCAATAAGAAAACTCGTCTTAAAATCAGCATTTGGAATATGACGATAAGCAGTACCTATTGGCTCAAACGTTTTTTTGATATTTCAATCAGTTTATTGCTGTTATTGTGCTTGTCGCCAGTATTTATCGTTACGGCGGTATGGATAAAACTGGACTCTCCGGGGCCGCTGATTTTTCGGCAGGTGCGGGTAGGACTGAACGGGCGGCATTTCAATTTTTACAAATTCCGTTCCATGTATGTGGATGCCGAAGAGCGTCTGGCCGAAATCAAGAGCCGGAATGAGTCTGCCGACGGCGTGATTTTTAAAATGAAAAATGACCCCAGAATAACCGGAGTCGGCCATTTTATCCGCAAATTCAGTATTGATGAACTTCCGCAGATTTTTAATGTAATTTTAGGCGATATGAGCTTGGTGGGGCCGCGGCCGCCGTTGCCCAGAGAGGTGGAGCAATATACGCTGGATGACCGTAAACGCTTGAATGTTGTACCGGGGATTACCGGCTTATGGCAGGTGTCAGGGCGCAGCGATATACCTTTTAAGCAACAGGTGGCACTGGATAAAGAGTATATCCAAAGCCATTCATTATGGAAAGATGTGGTAATTATGCTGAAGACAATACCGGCGGTATTGGCCGGAAAAGGGGCGTACTGAAATTATATGGAGCAGAGTCTTTAATGAAATGTATTATTAATTGCCCCGATGTCTCAACCGCATGGGTTCGGGATTATTTTTCCGGTTTGGAGCCGTATCTTTTACCGATCGGCAATAAACCGTTGTTGGAGTATTTTATTGATTTTTGCGTGCTTGGCAAAATAGATGAGATCCGAATTGTATCGGATAATTTGTCGGACGCAATGCATCAGGTGCTGGGCGACGGAACCCGCTGGAATCTGAAAATCAGTTACAGCACGGTTCCGGCAGATTTGTCTATGACCGAAATGCTCAAACGCAATGCGGCATTTATTGCCAAAGATGATCTGCTGGTTATTTCCGGCATGGTGTTTATGAATTACAATAAGCACGATTTTGCTTTGCCGGAATATGCGGATACCGATTGGTTTGGTGAAATAATCTCTAAAAACGCCGGTTGGTTTATCCGGGGGCGGAATTGCGTGTTAACGGAACCGCGGAACGAATATAACACGGTAACCAGTCGTAAGTTTAGAGTAGAGCCTTTAACGTCGGTACGGAATTATTATGATTTAAACATGACCATGATTTACGCATTGTCTAATAATTATGATTTGCCGGGTTATACGGTTGGCAGTCAAAAGGTGTTTGTCGGCAGAAATGTGGTTATTCCACGTACCGCCGAGGTAACGGAACCGGTAATGCTGGATGACTCTATACAGTTAAGCCGGGACACTCAAGTGGGGCCGGGCGCGATTATCGGGGCAAATTCGCTGATTGATAATAGTGCCATGATTGTGGACACGATTGTATTGGGTAATTCATACGTGGGTTGTAATTTGGAGTTACGGGGTAAAGTGGTGTATCAGAATTTGATAATAGACCCTAATACCGGAATAAAATTAGATATTGTGGATGATTTTCTGTTGACTCCGCTGGTGCGGGCAAATAAGTTGTATTGTCCGTTAAAGCAAAGATTTGCAGCTTTAATTCTGTTGATTTTTCAAACCATTCCGTTTATATTATTACGGTTGTTGATAAAGGTGGAAAGTGAACCGGTGGATTGTTATTTGAATCAACGCCGGGAAAAAAAGATCCGGCTGCATTTATATGTGCGTCCGGCGGAAAGTTGGGCGGGGCGGTGGTTCCGTAAATTAAGTTTGGATCGGTATCATTTATTGCCGCTGGTTTTGCGCGGCGAACTGCGGCTGGTGGGCAGTTTGATTATGGAGGCGAATGAACGTAACGGCAAGATGCTGAAGCAATTCCCGGAATATTCGCCCGGAATATTTTCTTATTCCGAGTTGCTGGAGCATGAAAATGACCCGTTGCAACGGGAGATGGATGAACTTTATTACATGTATCATACATGTTTCAGTTTAAATTGGCAAATATTTACCTATACGTTGGTGCGCAATCTATTAAAACGAAAATAGTTTTTACAGGGGAATAACGGCACATGGATCTTAATGAAATAACCGGTGTTAATGACAAAACCGAAGTTACGCAGACGGTTGCGGCGGCAGACAGTATATCGCCTGCAAACGAGGTGGCGGCATTTTTAAATATCTTCCGTCGTCATTGGATATTCTGGTTGCTGGCATTATGGCGTTATCGTTTGATAATCATAGCGTTGCCGATTTTACTGGGGTGTTTGTTTGCAGTGTTGCGGTTGAGTACCCGGCCTAAAACCTATCGTTCCACTTGTGCATTGCTGCGGCAGGATATACCGGAATTCAAAGCGGGTGATTTGGGCTTGGGTTTTAGGGTTCCGCAGCTTGATGTAGTGAAAAATATGTTGTACAGCGGAAATACGCTGGATGAAGTTTTGCGGCGGATGAACTTAAAATGGTCTCGTCAACAACTGGTTACGGCGATAAAATTTAATTCGGCGGACAGTAAAAATTCAAATTATTTGAACTTAACAGTTACCACTACCGACCCGGAACTGTCGGCAAGGCTGGCTAATACAATAGCGGAAGTCTTTGTGGAGTTGTATGCTACGCATATCCGCACCGCCGTCGGCAGTAATTTAAACAGCGTGGATACGGACTGTAAAAACTTGTCTCGTGAAGTCAGCAAACTGCAGCTGGACTTGGCGAATATGTGTAAAGAGAACGGCATCACGTCATTTGACGAAGCCCGGAGCCGGCTTAATAACAGCATCGCCAGCGAAGAAACTTATTTGTCGCTGGAAAATACGGAGTTGCGGGCATTGCAGAGTCGTTTAAGCGGGCTGGAAGCTCAGCTGGTGAATATGCCGGAAGACGTGGTGGTTTACAGTGAAACCAACGTGAATCAGAATGTGGCACTGCAGGATGCCAGAGTTAAACTTACCGAACTTGAACAAATGTATACACCGGATAGTCCGAAGGTGATTAAGCAGCGTGAAGTGGTGAAAAAGCTGGAGGCCGACGAGTTGGCACACAGTAAGGACGAGGCCGGAAAATCCAAGGAAGTGATTGGCAGAAATCAGGAGTATATTAACGTAAAAACGGATATTTCACGCACCCGGGGCGACATTATTATGCGTGAAAGCAGCGTTAAGCAACGGGATGAAAACCTGATTGCCTTGAAATCCCGGATGGAAATGTTGAATAAACTGGCGCCGAAATTCTCGATGCTGGCGGAGCAAATTGAACAAAAGAAAACACAGTTAAACCGGCAGGAAGACATTCGCAACAGCTTAAGCATGTTTCTGAATCGAAAATTTTCGGATATCAATCTATATGAAAAAGCCTTGCCGCCGTCAATTTCGGAACCGCGGCGGATTGTATTGTTTGGGGTGCTGGGTGCATTTTTAGGCGGCGCATTGGCGGTGGCGGCGGCGTTGCTGCGAGAGGCGTTAAATCTTTCGGTACGCTCCCGGGTGGATATAGAAAAAGGGTTGCAGATTAAGGCTTTAACGGTAATTCCAATGCTGTCTCCGGAAGTGCGGGCGGATTTTTACAGTGCCTTGCAGTCCGGCGTGTCTTTAGGCCGTCAGGTTTTGAATCATACCGAGATTCCGGCACTAATTACCGTAGTGCCGGTATTCGGTGCGGCCGCAGATGGAAAATTGCAGGAAGAGTTTGAGAGCATGATGGCGGTGCGGGATATCAGAAGCTTGCGGATTTGCATGGCGAAAGATAATAAGCCGGAACAACTTTCGCATTTGATTAATGACTTTTTGTATGGCTTAAGCGACCAGTTGCCGCCGCCGACCGCAAATGACGAGTTGTTCTTTAAATTAGACGATATGGCGTTTATGATGCCGCCCACACTGGAGCAGTTATGGGCATTGCGTAATGCGTTATCCAATGATTATAGCGTGGTGCTGTGGCAGTTGTTTGCGGCAGAGGAACATTTACAGCTGTTTCTGGAAATTTGCCGTTGCGCAGATATGACGCTGATACCGATGAAATATGCGGTTTCATCAAAGTTAAAAATTTGTAACCTGCTGATGCAGTTGCATGAAAATCATATTATGCAGATATACGGGCTCTTGTTCGGGGTGGATACTAAGCTTTATCGGAGAGTAAAATGAAGAGAACTTATACACAATTGTTATATTTGGCTTTTTTAGTGGTTTTACTGTTGGCCGGTGGTTGCCGGAACCGGGTTTACGGGCCGCTGGCAGTACCATCAAGATATGCGGCCGTGCCGGTGTATGAGTCTGATGAAGAAGATATTACGGCTCAGCTGCTTGAATTGCACAAGCCGACACAAATTGACTATCGAATCGGCCCGCTGGACCATTTTAACTTTTCCGTATATGAACATGAGGAGCTGTCGCAGTTAAATGTGGTGGTAACGCCGGACGGTTATTTGAGTTTGCCGTTAATCGGGCCGGTGAAAGTTGGCGGTATGACGCTGGTGGAAGCAACCGATGTTTTAACCGAAAAGATTGGCAAGTATATTAAAAAGCCGAAAGTTTCCTTGATTCCGGTTCAAGTCGGCGGTTATAATTTTACGATTGTCGGGCGGGTTAATATGCCGGGAACTTATCCGATTTCCATCGGGCAGACAACTCTGGTGGACGGCGTTGCATTGGCACGCGGATTTTCTCAGGGGCAGTTCAACGGCGACACGGTGGAGTTGGCGGATTTGGACAATGCATATATAATTCGGGACGGTAAGAGATTGCCGGTAAATTTTGCCAAGGCGTTCGGCGGCGGCGACCAGTTGAATAATATTCCGCTGCGGAATGGTGATTATATTAATATTCCATCGGTGATGAGCAGTACCGTGGCATTTTTGGGAGAGGTGCGGCAGGAGACTTATGTGGGCTATAAAGAGGGTATGACGATTATGCAGGCACTGCCGTTTACCCGTGGGTTAAAAGAGACGCACAGCGCAAATATAAAGGTTATCCGTGGTGGAGTGAACTCGCCGGAGGTTTATACGGTTAACGTAGATATGATGTTAAATGGTACGGTTGCGGACTTTCCGTTGCGGGCGAATGATATTGTGTATGTACCGCGCGACGGGTTGTCGGATTGGAACGTAATGATCAGCAAGATTTTACCTTCCATTCAAGTGCTTAGTATGCTGGCGGGGCCGTTCGGAAATCCGTCCGGATTTATGAACTTAAGCAACGATTAGGCTTAGTTCGTTGAACTATAACTGCGGAGTGAAATGATGAAAATATTAATTTTTCTGGCGGCATTTTGCTTTGTGGTGCCTGTCGGTACGATTTTGGCCTGTAAAGATGAGCGGTGGCGGACGCTTTTCTTTTGTCTGGCGGTGTTTTTTACCTGTAATGCGGTATTGATTCATATTGCGCCATTACCGGATTGGCGGGGGGCGTCGCGCGGATTTGCGTTTTCGATGGTGGATTTTTCCACAATGATTTTGCTTTCAAGTATGATATTTGATAAGAAATATAAAATCACATTGTTCCCGCCCGGAGTCTGGTTTTATTTTATTTACTGGGCGTTGAGCTGTGTTTCGGTTTATCAGACTAAATATCTGCAGCCGTGGGGATTCGAGTTTTTGAAAATGTTTTGGATGTACATATATTTAGTTGCTATGTATAATTATTTGAATCATATCCGCAACTTTTGGCCGTGGATATATACCGTGGTTTTTATTATGCTGTTTATGCTGATTGTGGGGTTTAACCAAAAATATATTCAAGGGCGATATCAGGTGGCGGCCACGATGCCGCATCAGAATTCGTTGGCATTATACACGATTGAATACGGTGCGATTCTTTTAGGCATTTTTCTGAATGAAAAGCAGAACAAAATTCAGCGTTGGATTGTTCTTTTCGGGTTGGGTTGCATTGGGTTGTTAATGTTATTTACATTGTCCAGAGGCGGTCTGGCGGGGTTTGCGTTTGCCATTGCGCTGGTGGTGGCCGGCTCTTTAGTGGTGAACGGTTTTGCCTTAAAGCGAGTGGCGATAGTGGCGGTATTAACGGTGTTGATGATGATTCCGCTCTCCATTGCGGCGCCGCGAATCGTTCAGCGTTTTCTATATGCGCCGGAGTCGTCCAAGCAAACCCGCATCAATCTGGCCAATGCGGCAACCCGGATTGCCGACTCGCATTTTTGGGGTGTGGGGTTAAATAATTTCTCCGCTTTTTCCGGCCCGTTTGCCGGTTATAATGATGAGCATTACGAAGGCATGAAATTAAGTGAAGATGATGAATTCGGCGGTATTGTAGAAACCATTTATTTGTTGGTGGCGGCGGAATGCGGCTGGATTACCATGTGGTCGCTGGTAGCCTGGTTTTTATATTATTTGCTGTTGGATATTAAGAATTTATTTCGATACCGAAAGCTGCCGTGTTTTGGAATTGCGGTGGGAATAATGGCCGGTTTAAGCTCAAATTATGCGCAGTCAACCATTGAATGGTCGTTACGCCAGTACAATAATTTTTATCAGCTTATGATGCTTTATGCGGTTATCGGAGTTATGCATACGGTCTATAAAGAGCGCAAAGCACGTGAAAAAGCCGGATATGCGGTTTTTCAGGCTAAATAAAGTTATATAAATAGGAGGAGAAAAAATGTTGGATTTTTCATTTTATAATCCAGTCAGGATTGAATTCGGTAAAAATGCCGTGGCGAAAATTGCCGGCATGATTCCTGCAAATGCCGTAGTTATGTTGACTTATGGCGGCGGTTCGATTTTTAAGAATGGTGCGTATCAGCAGGTTAAAGCGGCGTTAGGAGCTCGTAAAGTGATTGAGTTCGGCGGTATCGAACCCAATCCGCATTATGAAACCTGCATAAAAGCCGTGGCGTTGGCCAAACAGGAGAAGGTGGATTTTTTACTGGCGGTTGGCGGCGGTTCGGTGGTGGACGGCACTAAATTCATTGCGGCGGCGGTAAAATATCCCGGCGGGAATCTGTGGGATATTGTTGACAGTTTTTCCAATCACGATACCGATGTGGTAAAAGACGCGTTGCCGTTTGGTACGGTGATTACGTTGCCGGCCACCGGGTCGGAAATGAATTGCGGCGCGGTAATTTCCAGATTTGAAATGCAGTTAAAATTGCATTTTGCATCGGAAAAAGTCTTCCCGAAATTCTCCATTATCAACCCGGAATTTACGGAAACGTTAGACGCCCGTCAAACCGGTAACGGCATTGTAGACACCTTTGTCCATGTGGCAGAGCAGTTTATAACTTATGATGTCAATACTCCGTTAATTGATAAAATGTGCGCCGGCGTTATGCGCACCTTAATTGACGAAGCCCCCAAAGTTTTTGCCAATCCGCATGATTATGCCGCCCGGGCCAATATCTGCTGGTGTTCCACGGTCGGTTTAAACGGCTGGCTGGGCTGCGGCGTTGTGCAAGACTGGGCAACTCACATGTTAGGTCACGAATTAACCGCCGTTTACGGCTTGGACCACGGGCGCACTTTAGCCGTGATTATGCCGGCATTATGGCGCAAATTTAAGGCGCAAAAACGCCCAAAATTACTGTTTCTGGCTCACGAAGTATGGGGACTCAATGGCGACTCCGACGAAGTGGTCGAGTTGGCCATTACCAAAACCGAAGAGTTTTTCCACTCCTTGCAAGTCCCCACTTTGTTAAGCGATTACGGTATCGACAAGCAGCAGGCGGCGGAAAAAATCCGGGCCAGACTGCTGGAACGCAATAAAGTTTTCGGCGAACATGCCAACATAGACGGCAATATCGCGGCGGAAATTTTGCTGCATTGCTGAACATTACTGCCGGAGTCCGTTTTTTTAAGATGGAATCCGGCAAAAATGCGCTTTTTTTTAGTTTTTGAACTTGAAATATTCAGAAAAACGATTATATTAAATATTGTTGAATGAAACAAGTGGGGAAGTAGCTCAACTGGTTAGAGTACCACCCTGTCACGGTGGATGTTGCGGGTTCGAGTCCCGTCTTCCTCGCCATCTTTTTTTTTGCTTTGATAAACGGCGAATTGTCGAGCCTTGCTCGTCGTCGTTCTCTCAGTCGTGTACTTGGGTACACCTCCTTCGCTCCTCCTCGGCAAAACTCGAAATTCACTCGTTTCTCTGCGCAAAAACCTGCTGTCGGTGTCGGTGGGATGGCGACTCGCTTCGCTATATAATAACTGAGAATATTGATGGCGTTGTCAAGGTAAAAGGAACATTGCATACAACGAGTTCTACAAACGAGGGCGACGTTCGCCGCGATTCGCTTCGCTCTCGCACCGGACTTGCGACTCGCTTCGCTATATAATAACTGAGAATATTGATGGCGTTGTCAAGGTAAAAGGAACATTGCATACAACGAGTTCTACAAACGAGGGCGACGTTCGCCGCGATTCGCTTCGCTCTCGCACCGGACTTGCGACTCGCTTCGCTATATAATAACTGAGAATATTGATGGCGTTGTCAAGGTAAAAGGAACATTGCATACAACGAGTTCTACAAACGAGGCCGACGTTCGGCGCATACAACGAGTTCTATAAACGAGGGCGACGTTCGCCGCGATTCGCTTCGCTCTCGCACCGGAATTGCGATTCGCATTATGGCGACTCACTATACAATAACAGCGAATATTGATGGCGTTGTCAAGGTAAAAGGAACATTGCATACAACGAGTTCTACAAACGAGGCCGACGTTCGGCGCATACAACGAGTTCTATAAACGAGGGCGACGTTCGCCGCGGTTGCAGAGGACTATGATGATTCCGTAAAGCCAGGTGAGGCCGAAAATGATGGCGGCGGTCTGGTAGTAATGCAGAATCAAGCAGTTGGGGAGGAATGAGAGGGCAAATAATGGTAAAATTCCTAATACAATATCACTGTAATTGGTATAAAAATGTAAACTTTGCACTAAGTAACGAACACTTAAAATCGGGGTAATCCACCAGAAGCATTTCAGTTTTGGCGGCATTCTGCGCTGAGACAAGGCGTAAATTATAGTTACCAACCAGTACAGACTCATAAAACCGATGCCGCTGAATAAATACAGCTTGTCATTCTGTCGAAATCCTTCAATTAACATTGGAACGGAGATGATAAACATAATCAACAGTACAAGCGGTTTGATGGCCGGAATGATTCCGCGTATGGTCAACACGGTAAAATAAACGATATTAAAAATCGGCAGAAAACCGCATAACCGTAAACGTTTGTACATGGTATTGCGGAACTCTTCATCAACTTCCTGCATTAATGGGCTTGGCGGCGGCTCCGGTTTGGAGCGCGGGGAGGGGGCGGCAAGCGTAGATTTTGGCGGCGGAGTCTCTTTGGTTAATCTGGTCAACTCCAGCATTACGGCATTAAAAACGGTGTCAAAATAGGCCGGCTCAACCGGTTCGGTCAAGGTTTCGCCGTGGGCAAGTTTATTCCTGACGGCGGCGATAAAACGTATTTTTTTTACGGTTTCGGGCGAAAGTTTGGCTTCTACTTCCGCCACCATGTCATGCAGTCCTAACCCGGTGGCGCCGAGGCGTTTCAGGGTTTGTTCGATTTGTCCGGCGGCAACAATGACGTGCCCGGTAAAAACTTCATTACTCATAGTTATAACTCGCTCATTTGGGAGATGCTGATAAAGTCGGCCTGACTGACAATAATATGGTCCAGCAGCGTTACTTCCACCGCCTGTAAAGCATTTCTAACCAGCTTGGTAACCCGTAAATCCTCTTCCGACGGGCAGACGTTGCCGCCGGGATGATTATGTGCCATAATCACCGTTACCGCCGATGTTTCCAGCGCATGTTTGGCGATATTTCGCGGATAAACCGCCGTGCGATCCACCGTGCCGGACAAAATATCATAGTCAATCAAGCGGTTTTGACTGTTCAAATACAAACACATGGTGTATTCAATTTTACTGCCGCCAAGTTTAGCTTTGGCAAAGTCCGCTACTTCGGCCGCCGAATTAAACTGTTCGCGGCGTAAAATGTGTTGTTCCAGATATTCCGGCACCACGGCCCGGAACAGTTTAAAAATAAATGCGGCATGGTCGCCGATTCCGGGAATTGCGGTCAATTCTTCCGGTTCGGCATCCAAAACCGCCGGCAGTGAGCCGAAGTGCAGCAGCAGGAGTTTAGCCATTGGTTTTACGTCTCGCCGTGGAATGGCGGTAAACAGCATAAGCTCTAATTTTTCATAATCCGGCATGTGGTCAAAGCCGCCGCTCATAAAACGGCCAATCAAGCGCTGTCGATGGCCGCCGTTAAGATTATCCGCCGAAAACTTACCGCTCATAGTGAATCGTTATCGCTCCAAAACTGTAAAAACTTCAAAATGACTGCTGCGGGGGAACATGTTAATCATAACGCACTTAACTACTTTAAAGCCACCGGATTCCAAGGTGTGCAAATCGCGATTTAAAGTAGATGGATTGCAAGAAATATAAATCATGCGTTTCAGATTGCTGCGAATACTTACCGCACGGACTTTGGGGGTTAATCCGCCGCGCGGCGGGTCTACAATCAACACTCCGGATTCGGGGAAGTCAATCAATAATTCAGATAATTCATCACCGGCGTCGCCGGCATGAGCTACGGCATGGTCGGCCAAATTATACTGCTTAAAGTTGTAATTTGCGGCCTGAACCGCCGCTTCATCGGCCTCTACCGCCACGATTTTAGCGGCACCGGCTAATCCGGCGGCCAGCCCGAACAATCCGGCGCCGCAGTAGGCATCAATCACTTTTTCCGGTGCCATGCGTTTAATTTCGTCCTGAAGCAGCTCCACCAATGCCTTCATGCCCACAGGATTCACCTGAGTAAAACTGCCGGCGGGAACGGACATGCAGCCGAACGGCAGCTCCTCTTTCAGCCACGACAAATTTTTAGGCGGATTATTGCGCCACATCAGCACGCCGTTGGCCGGAGTGTAACGGAAAGTAACGTCCATTCCGGCATGGATAGAGTGATCAAAGCCGGGTTTATTGCGCTGAATCGCCAATTCGTCATTAATGGCTTGGCAGGCCAGCGGGCAATTTTTCAAATCAACAGTTTCAGACACATCACGCCCGACATATCCCAGCAGAGTTTCACCATGGTCTTTCAGGGTGTGCAGTACGATTTTATTGCGGTAATGCAAGGCGTTTTCGGGGGTAACGGCAGTAGACGCCGTAATATTTTCCATCTCCACTACGCCGTGCAGAAGTTGTTTAAGCTGAGATAGTTTAATCTCTTGTTCCTCTTTAAACGAACTATGCTGATAAACACATCCGGGGCAACGGTTGTATAAGGGGCATACCGGCGTAATCCGTTCCGGCGATGCGGTTAAAATCTCTACGGCTCTGGCCCGCAGATAATCACGTTTTATGGTGCGGATTTTGGCGATAACGGTTTCGCCGGGTAAAACGAAAGGAATGAACACCACCATATTTTCCACTCGTGCCACGCCATCGCCGCCAAACGCCACCGACTCGATTGTGCATTGAAATTTATCGCCAATTTTCATGTTTTCTCCTGCTTATATTTTATATATTCAATCTATAATATAACACTGATACTGCGTTTTTATACCAAAATATATAAAAATTGTTAAAAATAACAAAAATAAACATGAAAAAAAATAAAAGTGAGCTATCTTATATAAATGACTATTCGTATAAAAACTCAATTAGGAGACATAATATTATGCAGGTTCCATTGCTTGATTTGCGCCCGCAATATGATTCGTTAAAAGATGAAATGGTTAAAGAAATATTGGAAGTATGTGATTCCCAACGCTTTATTCTGGGGCCTAAAGTAGAGGCTTTTGAAGCTAAGATGAATAACTACTGCCATAGCGCCGCAACGGTTGGCGTTACCAGCGGTTCAGATGCGCTGATTATTGCATTAATGGCGGAAAATATTGGCGCCGGAGATGAAGTTATTGTGCCGTCATTCACCTTTTTTGCTACCGCCGGAGCCGTGTCCAGAGTAGGTGCCACCCCGGTTTTTGCGGATATTGATGCCAAGACTTTTAACATTGACCCGGCGGATATTGAACGGAAAATCACTAAGAAAACCAAGGCGGTTATTCCGGTTCATCTGTTTGGCCAGTGCGCCGATATGGATAAAATTATGGCGATTGCCAAGGCGCATAATTTGATTGTAATTGAAGACGCCTGCCAGTCGATCGGTTCTGAATTTAACGGCAAGCGAGCCGGCAGTATGGGTAATTACGGTGCGTTCAGCTTCTTCCCCAGCAAGAATTTAGGTTGTTTTGGCGATGGCGGGGCGGTTACTTGTGATACGGCGGAACGGGGGGCGTTGTTAAAGAAATTGCGTAACCACGGGCAGGGTTCAACTTATGTGCATGATATCGTAGGCGGTAATTTCCGTTTAGATGCTTTGCAGGCGGCGGTGCTGGCCATTAAACTGCCGCATCTGGATAGTTGGAGTGCGGCACGGCAGCATAATGCTCAGGAGTATCGTAACATGTTTGCCGCCAGTAAAATCGGCGATAAAGTGGTGTTGCCGGCGTTGGCGGATTATCCGGTTCGGCATATTTACAATCAGTTCTGCATTCAGGTGGCCGATGGCCGTCGAGACGAATTGAAAACTAAATTGGGTGAAATGAAAGTGGGCTGTGCGGTTTATTATCCGTTGCCGCTGCATTTGCAGGATTGCTTTAAGCCTCTGGGCGGCAAAGCGGGCGACTTGCCGGTGTGCGAAAAAATTGCACATGATATTTTGGCACTGCCGATTTTCCCGGAAAGCACTACTGAAATGCGTCAGTATACCGTGGACTGTATTGAAAAAGTTTTGGTTGATTAAATTAGAAACAGAGTTATATTATGAGTCATAAACATATCGCCAATGATGGTGATTTTAAAATTCAAAGTTATTGGCGTTTAATCCGTTATGCCAAGCCGTATCGCTGGAAACTGACGGTGGGGATTTTGGCCGGATTTATAGTCGGCGGGTCTTTGTTTATGTCTTTGCTGTTGATTCCTAAATTGGCGATGGTATTGGATAATCCGCAGGCCGGAGTGGAGCAAAATAACGAATCGGCGGTGTTGGCAGAGAAAATTACCGAACTGGTGGCGCAGAATCCGCAGTGGAGTCATGAGGAGCAGTTGCGCTTTATCCGGTTGACTATTCAGCCGGACGCCGAAGCCGCCGACCCTAAATTAACCAAAATTATTAAGCAGGCGCAGGATACCATAGATTCTTACAGCTTGCCGGCCAGCGTGAGCGGTACGAATGTCATCGTGGATTGGCCGGTGGAGTTTTCGATTCCGCTGTGCGAGGAAGACGGCCGGGTTTCCTGGCAGTTGTTTGCGTTATATGCGGTGGGTTTTGTAATTGCCTGGTCATTCAAAAATCTGGCCACCTACATTAACCGCTTCTACACCAGATGGGTGGGGGCGAGAGTGGTGGCGGATTTGCGTAATGAGGTTTTTGAAAAACTGCTGAATCAGTCGCTGGGTTTTTACGGGCAGATGGATGTGGGGCATTTAATCAGCCGTTGTTCAAATGATACGGCGGCGATCGAATCGTCCATCTCCAACGTAATTGCCGACTTGACGCGCTGTCCGGTGGAAATTCTGGCTTGTGCGGCGGCAATTGTGATTGCCAGTGTGCAGAATAACAATTTTGCGTTGCCGTTGCTGTTGTTTATCGGCATGCCGCTGGTGGTGTTGCCGGTAATCTTATTGTCCCGTCATATCCGCAAGGCGTATAAGGCGTCGTTCGCTAAAATTGCCGAAGTTACCAGCCGGATGCACGAGGTGTTTACGGGGATTCGTGTTATTAAGGCGTATAATACGGAAAATGAGGAAAATTTAAAGTTCCGCCAAATCAACAACCGCTATTTTAAGTACATTATCAAAGCGTTGCGGCAACAGCTGGTAATGCAGCCGTTGATGGAAGTTGTAGCGGTGGCGGCCACGCTGGTATTCTTGTTATACAGTTATACCAAGGGAATTTCATTAACGGAGTTGACGGCATTGCTGGCTCCGGCGTTTTTGGCTTATGAACCGATTAAAAACCTGTCTAAAGTGTTGCCTTATATCTCGCGCAGTATGGCGGCGGCCGACCGTTATTTTGACTTGATAGACACCAATACGGCGTTGCCGGAAAAGACCGACGCCAAGGAGTTGATCGCCTTTGAAGACCGGATCAGTTTTAACGATGTGGTGTTCTCGTATGGTGAACATGTGATTTTAGACCATATCTCTTTTGATATTCCTAAAGGCAGTGTAGTGGCGGTAGTGGGGGAAACCGGCAGCGGTAAAACCACGATTGCCAACTTGATTGCCCGGTTTTATGATGTGAATTCCGGCGGAGTAACCATTGACGGTGTTGATGTGCGGGATTATTCAATGGCCAGCTTAAGGCGGCAAATCGGCATTGTTACGCAGGAGGCGATTCTGTTTAATGATACCATTGCCAATAATATCTCCTACGGTTGCCATAATGTGAGTCGTGAGGCGATAATTGCCGCCGCAACTCAGGCTAATGCCCACCAGTTTATTGTGGACGGCAGTCATCCGGAGGGATATGATACGGAAGTGGGTGAAAAGGGCTTTAAACTGTCCGGCGGCGAAAAACAGCGGGTGGCGATCGCCCGTGCCATATTGAAGAATCCGCCGATTTTGATTCTGGATGAAGCCACCAGTGCGTTAGACACGGTTACTGAACGTTTAGTGCAGGATGCGTTAAACCGGGTAATGAGTAATCGTACCGTATTTGCCATTGCCCACCGCTTAAGCACTATTCAGAGTGCCGACATGATTATGGTGCTGAAGAAAGGCCGGATTGTTGAATACGGCACGCATCAGGAGTTGCTGGCATTAAACAAACTGTATAAGAAACTTCATGACACGCAGTTTGATGTTTAAACGCAGTTTATAGTCTGGAATGGTTTGTTATAAGCCCCGTTGCCGTTTGGCAGTCGGGGCTTTTTTGCGTATACGGCATAAAGGGGGCAGTCGCTATGCCCCTGTACGACCCAATGGTCTTTTGCTTAATTGACTGATTCAAGCCGCAGACAAGGCATAAAAAAGCCGCCGGAATCTTGGCGGCTTGGCTTCTTGATATGGGCGACTTGCTGAACTTACCAGGCTTCGGTTGTTAAGCTGACCACGCGGCGGGCGGCGTCGGCGCAGGCCTGTAAGGTGGCTTGATGGCGGTTGGTCTCCATGTCCGCCTGAACCTGAAACAGCGAACTGCCGCTGACGGTGGTGGCCGGAACCAGCGGCTCACGACGGCCGGGGATAGACACGGTGAATTCCACCTTTATATCCACCCGCCATTCAGTCGGCCGATAAATAATGTCGTCATCATACGAGTCTTCACTTACTTCAATGTAAGAGACATCTAAAATCCGGGCATATAAAATACAGTCCGACTTATTCATATCCGTTAACGTTAAACTGCCGTCCACCATAAACATTTCGCACAGTTCCATCCGCATTTCCGATGCGGCGTTATATACGGTGGTCTCATTTTTCACCGGAGCAATGGCAATACTGCTCAGTTGCGGATGAGCAATCGAGCCCATGTGATAGCCGCAACCGGAAAATACTAACAGTGAAAGCGTAAAAATTACAGTAAAAAAGGTCTTCATTATTTTTCGTCCTCTGCTTTGGTTATGCCTAAATCACGAATAGGTAGCAAATATTTCCCGTTGCTGTTCTGCGGTGCAATAAGTAATTTGCCGGAGTACGCCGGCATGGGATAGGCCTCATATTCCTGAACTCGTGGTTCCAGCGCCGGCTGAAGCGGTTGGGGAATATAAGTTTTATCCATATCGGTCAACAAGCGTTCGGCGTCATCGGCCCGCACGGAGTCGGGGTACTGGCGGATAATCTCGCTCAAATAACGCTGAGCGGCCTCATCCCGGCCGTTTTTCATATAGAATTTAGCCACATCATAAAGTCGATTGGACTGAATATCACGGGTTTGTAAAATCTTTTTATTGACAAACGCAATTTCCGATGATTCCGGATATTTGTTTTTATACTCATTTAAAACTTGAACCGCCTCCCGGTTGTATGCGCCGTCGCCGTCGCCATATTCGGCTAAGCTGGCCAGCGCCACGCCTAAGCGTAACATGGCCATGCGAGCCTGTTCGCTGGCGGGGTAATCCTTAACAATGCCGCGCAGGAGAATCAGCGACTTTTCCAAATCGCCGCCGTTTTCCATAATTCTAACAGCCGACCGTAATTTGGCTTCAGCGGCTTTTTCGTCGGCAAACGGAGCATGTTCCAGTACTTTGGTGTAGGCCTCCACGGTGCGATCCTCATCTTTCAGCCACGGCACCCAGCGCAACGGATAATAGGCCGGATCCCGATGGCCTTCATAAAAGGCGTCGGCCAATTCATACTGGCGATTTACCAACGCCGAGTAGTCGGCCTGACTGGGATAACTGGTTAAAAGTTTGTCAATATTTTCAAATTCACGATAAAACATATTGGCTTTACGGTACGATTGCACCGCCAATTTAACCGCATTGGCTTTAACTTCCACCGAATCCGCCATGTGTTCGGCATCCAGTGCGGTTTGAGCGGCATCCACATATTCGGCCTGGTCAAACTCTTTCTGAGCCTGCTTCATTAGTTCGTCGGCCTCGGCGTCGGTAGCATCGGCCCCCCACCAGGCGGTGGCGGACAACAGCATAACCGCCAAAAATTTCCCGTATACTCGATTCATGGTAATATCCTGTAATGCGTTCAAAAAACTGTAAAAAAGCAGTTTTCGTTATAATAATTATAATGTCATATTATAAGGTATCGCAATTTATGGTGTTTTTCAACTTTTATTTCAGGCATTTTATAAAAATAATGATATATTACCTTTATGAATGTAAAATAAGAAGGAAAAAGCGATGAATAAACAGGAATTGTTTGATGCGTTGGAAAGTTTAGGCATGCGTCCGGGGCGTGGCTTGGGGCAGAATTTTTTGTTGGACGGTAATTTATTGGACTTTATTGTGCGCGCGGCCGGCGTAACGGAGAATATGAATGTGTTGGAGGTCGGCCCCGGTTTTGGCGCCTTGACACGTAAAATGCTGGAGGCGGGGGCGAATGTTTATGCGGTGGAGTTTGACCGCCGCTTGGCGGCTTATCTGCGTAAAGAGTTGGCCACGGAGAAGTTTCAGCTTTTGGAAGGCGATGCCTGTAAAGTGGACTTTGTCTCATTTCTGCCGGAAAACGAGCCGTTTTATGCGGTGGCCAATTTGCCTTATGCCATTAGTTCGGTATTTGTGGCACGGCTGTTGGAGTTGGCGAATCCGCCGAAGCGTTGTTTTTTTATGCTGCAAAAGGAGATGGCGCAACGCTTGGCGGCCGATGTGCATACCGGCAGTTACGGTGCGTTAAGTGTAAGAGCGCAAATGGTATATGACTTTAAAATTGTGCGGATGGTGCCGCCCACGGTATTTTATCCGCCGCCGGCGGTGGAGTCGGCATTGCTGATGGGGGAATTGCGAACCGACACATTTGATGCATCTGCCAGAAAAGCGGCGGATCGGCTGGCGAGAATGGCGTTTGGCCAGCGGCGGAAGAAGCTGACCAATACGTTAGGCAGTACCTATACGTCGGCGAAAGTGGCGGAAGCGTTGACTCAAATCGGCGTGTCGGTGGATGCCCGCCCGGAGAACTTGACCGTGGCGAATTTCATCAAGTTATCCGGCATATTGCAGTAAAAAGTTTGTTAAGAGGTGCGCCGAATAAAATGGCGGGAGCTTATTGGACGACGGACAAATTATAAAAGTAAAACCTTATATTTTGTAAACTTGACAATACAAAAAAGCATGTTATATTGTATTATGTAAAATATGGGAGGGTTATATGTATATAAATAGAGATGCTTTGGCGATATTCAAGAAACTGCTGGATTCCGGGAAAGTGGTTGTAATAACCGGAGCCAGACAGGTTGGCAAGACCACGTTGGTGCAAGAGGCGTTAAAGAGCGAAAAAGTAACGTTGCTGAATTTTGATGTGCCGTATGACGTTGCCCGGTTTAAGGCGGCCGGGGTGTTGCCGCCGGCAGATGGTTTAAAGTCATTGAATTGCCCTGATTTTCTGGTTATTGATGAAGCACAGCGGGAACCGGAGTCGGCTCGAATCGTCAAGGGATGGTATGACAGCAAACTGCCGGTTCATATTATACTGCTTGGTTCGTCAAGTTTGAATCTTTTGGCACAGACCACTGAAAGTCTGACCGGGCGAAACCGCAAACTTCAATTATCGTCATTTAATTTGCTGGAATCGCTGAGGGCGGAAAGTTGGATGCGGCCGGAGTACACAATGCCGATTGTGGAAACTCAATTTGCCGGGCAATTCCGGGTAACGCTGCTGAAAAGTATGGTCTTCGGCGGTTATCCGGAAGTAGTTACAAGTGATGATAAAATTGCCCTGCTCCGGGAGTTGTCCGGCGATTATTTATGGAAGGATATTTTGCAGTCCGGTCTGATAAAAACTCCGGAGCTGATTCGGCGGCTGTTGACCTTGCTGGCGCATCAAGCCGGCAGTGAGGTTTCAACGAATGAGCTTGCTCAACAGCTTGGCATGGCCAGAACAACGATAGACCGTTATCTTGACTTATTGGAGCAGACATTTGTAATTTTCAGACTCCCGGCTTACAGTACGAATCCGCGTAAAGAGGTAGTCAAGGGCAAGAAGATATTTTTCTGGGACACCGGAATTCGGAATGCCATACTTAATGCTTTTGACTTGAACGAAAACCGGCCGGATATCGGGAACCTTTTTGAAAATTATCTGATTGCCGAGGTAGCAAAACGTAATTTGTTGCGTGGCAATCCTGCCGAACTCTATTTTTGGCGAACGGTTGCTAAATCGGAAGTTGATTTGGTAATAAAAGACGGGGAAACGCTTACTGCTTTTGAAATTAAATGGGGCAGAAGACGTGGCAGTGTTACGGCATTTGCCAATGCTTACGGCGTAAAACCGCAGACTTTAACATCGACAAAACCATCCGAATGGCCGTTGGCAGAAACAATACTTCAGGAAAATGAACTAAGGATAAACTCCGGCAACTTTATAACCAAGAAATAAATAAAATGGCAACCCCCATAACCAAGAAATAAATAAAATGGCAACCCCCATAAACAAAAATGGCAACCCCACCAAGATTCGAACTTAGACTAAATGAACCAAAATCATTTGTGCTACCATTACACCATGGGGTTGCGATGGGGATAAATTAGTGCATATTTCAAAAAATGCCAATTTTTTTTTGAAAAAAAGTGAAAAAAAGTGGATAGAGGCTATATTATGGCTGGTGATGAATGTGAAAACAAGGAATATTAGGAATACGGGAATGGAAAAACAGGAACGAAATTTGACGGGATATTTGAAGGTGGCCGGAGCCGGATTCGCAATGGGCGTGGCTAATGTAATCCCCGGAGTCTCCGGCGGTACAATGGCGTTTATTTTGGGGATATTTGAGGAGTTGGTAACGGCAATTAAAGATATCGCCAGCGTGAAGACGTTTAAATTGCTGATGAAAGGGCAGTTTAAGGAGCTGGCCAACAGCGTTAAATGGAAGTTTTTACTGGCGTTGTTTCTGGGGATTGGCGTGGCATTGGGGTCGGCGTCAATATTGTTTGTTTATTTGCTGGATAATTATCAGTCGATGACGTTTGCATTCTTCTTCGGGCTGATTTTGGCCTCGGTGGTCTGTATGCTGAAAGAGGTGAGCAAGTGGAATATTGCGGCGATTATCTGGTTGTTAATCGGGGCGGCATTTGCGGCGTGGCTGGTCAGTATGGTGCCGGCCAGCACGGAAAACAACTGGTATTTGTCGTTAGTCAGCGGGGCGATTGTGATTTGCGCCATGATTCTGCCGGGGATTTCCGGGTCATTTTTACTGTTGCTGTTCGGGCAGTATAATTATGTGTGGGGGGCGGTGGCGGCCTGTTCCAAAATGCAGTTTTCGCTTCAGCATATTGCCACGCTGTTCTGGACAGGTATCGGGGCGGTGGTTGGCTTAGGCGCCTTTATTCACTTGTTAAACTTTATGCTGGCCAAGTTCCGTAATGTTACCATGGCTACCTTAATCGGGTTTATGGCCGGGTCATTATGGCGTTTATGGCCGTGGCAGCAAACGGTCAGCTGGTCGGCTAAAACCGCTACCGGTAAAGAGATTTTCACCTCGTTCGATGCCGCAGTTGCGGCGGGCGAAAAGGTACAGCAGTTTGAGGTGAAAAATGTGTGGCCGGCAAATTTGGACGCCGCCTTCTGGTATACTGTGTTACTGTTGATCGCCGGACTGGTGCTGGTGCTGGCGATTGAATTTATAGCAAAACGTAAGTCGGAAAATTAATAATTATGCATCCAATATTTCTCTCCATCGGTTCATTTCAAATTCACTGGTACGGTGTAATGGCGGCACTGGCGGCGTTGACGGCGTATTATGTGATTATGGCCAATCGGAAATTTGCTGATTTGACTAAAGACCAAGTGGCAACGCTGGTGTTTTATTGCGCTCTGGTTGGCGGAACGCTGGGTGCCAGAGTGTTTTTTGTGGCGTTAAATTGGCAGCACTTTATCAAGCAGAGCTGGGTGGAGATGCTGCGGATAGACAAGGGGGGGCTGGTGTTTTACGGCGGCTTCTTTTTGGCGATATTGCTGATAGTATGGTATGTGCGTAAGCATAAACTTTCGCTGACGGCGGTGTTTGATGTGATGGTGCCGGGATTGGCCGCCGGGCATGGGATTGCCCGAATCGGCTGTTTTCTGCAAGGCTGTTGCTACGGCGGAGTTACAACGTGCTTTTTAGGGGTAAAATATCCGTTGTCCGCCAATATTTATCCGGGGCAGGCGGTGATGCCGGTTCAGTTGCTGGAGTCGGCGGGGAATTTAATTCTGGCGGGAATATTGTTTTATCTGGTGCGTAAATGTCGGCGAGGGGTGGCGTTTTCGGTCTATATTGCCATATACGGGGCAATGCGTTTTGGTTTGGAAATGTTGCGTGGCGATGCGGAACGGGGGGCGTTTTTCGGCTGGAGTCCGGCGCAGTTAATCGGTATGATAATGATTCCGACTGGCGTATTTTTGGTGATTTTCTTTGCCCGTACTCCGAAAAAAAGTGCGGAAAAGGCGCAGTAAATATGGTTACACGAGTGATGGAATTAGTGATTCCGGCCGAGTCCGACGGTACCCGGCTGGATGTTTGTTTGGCTCGTTTGATTAGAGACGCCTCACGTTCATATCTGCAGAAATTGATAAAAAACGGCAAGGTTTGTTGCGATGGCGTGGTGGTGGAGGCTACCCGCATGAGCGTGAAAGCCGGCAGTAAACTTACCGTTGAGTTGTCTGAAGCCGCTGAAAATGAGACTCCGCAGCCGGAAGAGAACTTTGATTACGAAATTTTATATGAAGACCCGCACATGCTGGTAATCAATAAACCGCCGAATCTGGTGGTGCATCCGGCGGCGGGCAATCAAACCGGCACGGTGGTAAACGCCTTGCTGGGGCGTTACCCGGAAATGCTGGACGAGTTTGAAGGCACCGGCGGCCGGCCGGGGATTGTGCATCGGCTGGATAAAGACACCTCCGGGTGTCTGGTGATTGCCAAAACTCCGCAGGCGCAGTTTGCGTTATCCGGCAGTTTTGCCGAGCGGCGGGTGTCTAAAACCTATTTGGCGTTGACGGTGGGGGTGCCGCGCCAGCCTTCCGCCAGAATTCAAACGCTGATTGGGCGGCATCCGGTGAACCGGCAGAAGATGGCCGTGGTGGATCGCAATGGTAAAGAGGCGATTACATTGTATGATGTTGTGCGTACCGGCATGTATGAAGATGTGCCGGTGGCGTTGCTGGCCGTAGATATTCTGACCGGGCGTACGCATCAAATCAGGGTGCATTTGTCTTATACCGGCAATCCGATTCTTGGTGATCATCTGTATGGCGGCAGTAAGCATCTGCATGTGGAGCGCCAAATGCTTCATGCGTGGCGGATAAAAATTCCGCACCCGGTAAGCGGCGAGATAATGGTGTTTAAGGCTCCGTTGCCGGACGATATGCGCAGTGTGTTTTTTGCCATGAACCCAACGATGCCGAATATTGATTTTGAGGATATTCCATGATTTTTTCCCCGATAAAACATTTAGCCATTATTGCCCCCAGCGGACCGGCCGACCGGATTGTGGTGGCGCATGGTATAGCGTTGCTGAAGCACCGCCTGCCGCAGTTAAAAGTGTCGGTAATGCCGAATGTGTTTAAAGGTTGCGGGGTAACTTATTTGTCGGCAAGCAAGCAGGAGCGTTTGGACGATCTGCACCGGGCGTTGAATATGGCCGATGTGGATATGATAATGTGTGCCAGAGGCGGTTACGGGGCGGTTCATTTGCTGGATGGCATTGATTATGATTTGATGCGGGAACGCAATTTGCCGTTGTTGGGGCTTAGCGATATAACCAGTCTGCACTTGGCGATGTTAAGCCGCAAGGCGGGGCGGCCGTGGGCGACGCCGATGGGAATCCGGCTGGAACGGTTGCTTAACGATGTTACTGCTCAACGGATGTTTGAACCATTGTTTTCGAATGACTCAGCGGTGCTGACGGCGGAACTTTTGCCGTTAAAACATGGCGATGCGGAGTTCTGCGGTTATCCGGTGGTGGCTAATTTAGCGGTGCTGGCGGCTCAAGTCGGCAGTGAGTTTCTGCCGGATTTCACCAATAAGGTATTGATATTAGAAGATATCGGCGAGGCGGCGTACCGGTTGGACCGCTACTTAATGCAGTTGGCCAATGCCGGGATTTTGCAAAAAGCCGCCGGAGTGATTTTCGGCCAGTTCACCAACTGTGCGGCGGAAGACGAAATTGCCGCCTTAATCAACCGTTTTATGCCTTTAATTCCGGGTTTTGTGTACAGTAATTTTCCGTTTGGGCACTCCTGGCCGATAACAGCGGTGGACTTAACCAGAAAAATGACCATCAAAAACGGTGTGGCCGGCATGATTTAACCGGAAAAACACGCCAAAGCCGTTACCATTTAATTAAACGGTAACGGCTTGCAAGGTAGTCGGTTAAAAATTCAGCTTACGCTTCTTCGGCCAAATATACAATGTGCGAACAGTGGTCGCAGTTGGCCAAATTACCCGCTTTGGCCGTGCCTAAGGTCTGCGGAGTCAATTTTAACCGGCAGTTGCCGCAAATATTGCCATTAATAATTTTAACGGCCGGCGTATCGGTATTTTTCTTAAGAATGCGTTCATAAATACTTAACGCCGGTTCGCTGACTTTACTTTTACGTTCATTGCGTACTTCGGTCAAATCTTCCAGCATTTCACGCACTTCATGTTCCAAGGCGGTCAAACTTTCAATTTCCGCATCAATATTACTGAGTTGTGCGGCGCATTCGCTTTTGCGGGTAACAAAGTTTTTCTTCATGGTGTCCAGTTTATCCATCTGCACCAGGGTATCGGTTTCCAAGTCGGAAATTTTGGCTTTATTAAAGTCAATTTCCTTCATTAACGCCTGATATTCGTCATTACGGCGTACTTGCGTGGCCTTTTGCTGTAACTTGGCAATAGCGTCATAATGTTTAATCATTAAGGCTTCATAGCCTTTCAGTTTGAGTTCGGTTTCCTGAATGGCGCTTTTGGCGTTGTCCAGCAATTCGTTTTCAAGCGTGCGTTTGTCCTTTAGATCGTTGCGTTCGCGCGGAATCATGGCCAAACGTTTTTTCAAATTGCGGATATGTAAATCCACTTCCTGCAATGCTAATAAAGAATCCAACCAACTAGCCATATTCAAAACCTCCAAAATAAAATTTCATGTCCTGTCATAAGTATAACACGCCTTTGGCGCAAATCAAATAGTAAAAAAATAAAATCGTTGAAAAAAACACAAGAAATGCGTTTTTGCCGCCGTTAATTCGCTTTAAATGAACCTGCGTTATAGTCGCTTACTGCTGTTTTTCAATAAAATTGCGTAACGTCTGCCCTAATTGCGGCAGAGAACTGAGCTGACTGAATTCACCGGGCAACCCGTTTTTTATAAACACGGCGGCGGTGTCGGCACTTTTCCGGCGGGAGCCGAATTTTATGCGCATGGAGTCCGCCAGTAACTCTTTGGCGGCAATCACCACCATGGCGGAACAGGCGGATTCACTGCTGTTGTCATAAACCTTCCGCAGAGCGTCCACCAAAGACGGTTTTAATTCATAGCCGATGGCCTCTTCAATGCCGGCAATAACATCTTCACACGAGGCGTCAAAACCGAGCAGTGCCGTATGACGCCCCAAACCCTCCCACGAAATTTTTTGCCGTTTCAGCAGGTCAAAATCCGCATGTTCACAACTCAAATCGCCCACATCGCCGGTGGTGATAACCAACAGCATGGTGTTTAACGGGCGTTGATTATAAGCCTGCAGACCAATTTGGACAATTTGAGAAAATTCATTTAGCTCCGCCAACAGCGCCGCCGCGTCGTTGGCATGCGCCGCCCGTGCCGGATTACCGGCCTCCACCAGCAGTAGATAAGGTTTTTGGGCGGCATCTAAAGAATTGATGGTTAACTGCATACTCTGTTTTAAGGAAAAATAGCCGCTGATACTTTCCGCATCCAGCACATAGCCGGGGGCGGAGAGGAGAAAATAGCGTTGATTTTCAGTTAGCGGCAGGGGATTTTCCGGTAAAACGGTAATTGGCTGAAAACCTTGTTTTTTTAATTCATTGCCTAAATCCCGTGGAATGCGGCCGACGCCGCTGCGGGGCGGCACACATCCGGAGATGACGCTGTTTGCCGGCGGCCAGTTCTGCCCGTTAATCGTATTCACGGTGGAAAAAGTGCTGGCCAACAAATTAACATCCGTCAGCGCCGCACAGTTCCAATGGCTTTCAGATGCCGCGGTCAACAGTGAAATATTGTTATACGGCTCGGCGTGGGTGTTGTTCCCGGCCTCGCCGTACCATAATTGCGCCCCCAGCGACAGATTGTTGGGGATGGAACCGTCTTGATTGATGGTAGTCAGGCGCAGCGGCGACCCGAAATTTTCCCACCAGACCGCACCTTGAGCGGTGGCTTGATAGAACGCCGCATTGCGGTCGCCGATGGCCTGCCCTACAATAATAATGATTCGCCACGGCGTCTCTTCGCCCGCCGAGGCGGAAAAAACGGGAATAAACCGCAAAAAAAACACTAAAAACAATATGATTTGGAGCAGTTTCATAGCAGTTTTACCCGTTTTTTATCCTATTTTTGGCGATTTTTCGCCGCTTTTAACTCTTCCAGCGAGACTTGAACCCGATTTTTAAACTCCTGCCAGCGGTTGGTTTCTATAATGCGGTGCGGACATTTTTTGCCCGACCAATCCTGATGCATACGCAGAGCCTCCACCGGCAAGTCTTCAATAAACAGTAAATAGGCGGCCAGTTTAACCGCATTTTCTTCGGAACGCGGATATAAATCGCCGTCATACAGCGTACTGCGGCAGATTTCAATGCCGATACTTTCCCGATTGCCGGAACCTGAACTGCCGTCTCCGGCGTGCCAACCGTGAATATTCAGCGGCATAATCTGTACCGCCTGCTCTTCATCTACGGCAAAATGAAACGAAATACTTACCTCATCACGCCGATTGTTCAAATAAGCACGCTCGGCCGACGCCGGGGCTTTATTGGCGGTGTTGTGAATGGTAATATACTTTACTTCCGGCATCGGGCCGGGGAGTTTATAACGCAGATTATACTCATTTTCTTCCAGTAAATTGCGTTCAATGATCAGGCCGTTGCAGACAAAGGTATTATTGTTGCCACTCAATTCCGCCGGTTTGCCGGAGGTGTCTTGAGTGGCGGCGCAACCGCTGAACAATAAGGCGCCGCCGGTTAATGCCGCTAATTTCAAAGTCAGTTTTTTCATTTCAGCTCCTGTAATTTTTTCAGCACCGGCTCAGTACGGAGTCCGATGCTGAAAATATTGTTTTGCAATACAATTACTTGATTAACAATTCGCCAAAGAATTCCGGTTCGTGGAAACGGTCGCCGCCGCGGGAGTACGACTGGATGCCGTAGGCCTTGCTGACTCGGTGAATATTCAGCTTCCACATATTGCCCGGTTTTAACTGCGTGGGCTGTAAGAGTTCCAGCTCAATTACCGGGATAAAGATTTCCGCCGTCCAGCCCTTGTCGGTACGGGCGGTTTTTAACTGCCAGTCGCCGTTCCATGCAAAGCCGCCTTCGGCCTCTTTTTCTTCAAACTTATTGCCTTCATAGTCAAAGCACCAGTGGCCGTATGCGCCGGAAACCGACGGCTGCAGATAAATTTCCACATTATCGTCATTCAAATATACCGCACTGTCGTGTTCCTGCGGCGGCAAGTCCGGCAAGGCGGTGGTGTTCGGGATATCCAGCGCAATGTACAAGCCCTGCTGGGTATAGCCGAGTTTGCCGTTTACCGGCATTTTATCTTCCGACCCGTTACGCTGAGTCAACTGGAAATCGGCGGCCGAAGCCCACTCTTCCGGGTTAATAGTGCCGTCAATAACAATGTCATTTTTCAGTTCCGGAATCGCCAGACTGGTAACTTTTATGTTCATAAAATCACGTGCCAGCTTGAGTTCGCTTTCCACCATGCTGAACGGTAACTCTTTGCCGTTCAAATCACGGGCGGCTTTTAAATCGACAAAGGCGGCTTCAAATTCCGAGAGTAATTTGTCGAACCCTTCACGGTTGCCGGAGGTAATCACCTGCTTGCAGTTCAGCATGGCGTTACGCACACGGTTTATAACCGCCACGTTTTTCGGGCCGAAAGCAATGCCGCAGGCAATATTTTTATCCCGTTCCGCATCATAGCCGGCCGGATTCCAGGCATAGGCGTTGGCGGTTAAGGTGTAAGGAATCGCCCATTTCCAGAAGAAATAGCGGTCATTCCAATAAATTATGCTGTTGCTGTCTTTCGCCAATTCGGGATAGAACTTGGTGTTCCAGCTTGGCCACGGAGCATCAATACAGTTACTGTTGTCCCAAACATAGGTCGGCTGACCGTTCAACAGGTCGGTAAACTCTTTTAAATCTTTGGCTTCAATATTGTTGGACACTACTTCCCGGCCGGTCCATACCCAGTAGACCTCTTTAGGCGCGGCGGCGGCCCAGTCTTTTATATAGCGGTCAATACCGGGTTTGCCTACGCCGTGATTCAGCGAATACGGTGCGCCCACCATAGCTAAACGCAGATTGGGGAATTCCGGATTTAAGGCATCGTATAAACGGCGCATTAAGTAGCCGTGTGCCTTGCCGATGGAGTTGTCAAACTTCTTGACCTCTTCCGGGTTGTCGCTGAAGCAGACATAATCGTCGCCCACACGGGGAGTCAAGTCGTCGGCGCAAATCATAATCATGCCGATTTTATGGCTGGCAATCAACCGGGCTTTGGCAATCAGATTCTGGAGGTCCTCTTCATTGGAAATATCAAAATGTTTTTCCAACCGGGGTGTACCGTATAAGTGAATCATGATCATAAAGTCCATAAAGCCTTGTTCGGTGGCTTTTTGCATATCCGCCAGCACTTTAAGGTGCGACTCTTTAGTGCCGAATTCACGCCAGTCGGTACGGTTTTGCCAGGCAAACCCGCTTACTTTGCGGTTGGCTAAGGCTAAATAATCCATAAAACCGCCCGGTTCAATGTCATCGCTGGCATAACGTTCTAAAAATACCGGCCAGTCCTCGACATCGGCGTAATTCAAATAAAGTACGCCGTCTTCCAGCGAGAGCATTTGGCGCAATGTGGCAAAACCGTAGAACAACCCGCGCCAGTCGGCACCGGCAATCACCACCCGGATACCCTTGTCATTTTCAATGGTTTTGCGGATAACGTAGCCCTGCGCCGGGAGTTCCGGGATATTATCCCCTAATTGATTACGGATTTCGGCATCATCTATCAGCCCATAGACCACCTGAAAATACAGCGCGTTTTCGGTGGGATATACTTTATCGGCCGGGAAACTTTTAAACGCCTCCAGAAGCGTCAGAATATAAGTGCTGAAAGCCCGTTTGCCGTAGATGTTTTTAGCCGATTCCACCGGAATAAATGAGGTATGTTTAGGCGCAACCAGCATTTTACGGGTGTTCTGCGCCATCTTTTGCGGCGCCGGCAGCACCTGCCCGGTCAAGTCATTAAGTTCCGCTGTGGCAACATAGCTGAACAACGCCAGCACTGCCGCCAATAGATTCAATTTCAACTTCATTTACTTTCCTTTTTTTTAGATAGATTTATATAATAGCTATTTATTCTCAATTAAATTTTTGCGTACCCAGTCCGGAACCTCGTTTTGCGGTACATAGCAGGCTTCCACGGTGATATTGGCTTTATTTAAAGCCGCAATCAAGGCCGGGGCGTCATAATCCATAATCCAGCACGAGATAATTACTTCTGTAATTTTATTGGCCTGCAAATCGGCAATCAACGCATCTATGGCATCAAAATCTTTCCCGTATTGCGTATTGTACAGCGGTTTTTTGGTCTCCCGGTTAGTGGAGATGTTGATTCCGGCCATATCATGTTCGGGGGTAGCCGGAGCCGGGCGGGTTTCTTTATGATTTTCGCCTTCGGTCTTTAAGGCCTCGGCAACTCTGGCTTTAAAACTGTCCCATGATTGAGCGTCTAAAATCCGGTGCGGGCAATGTTTTTTAGTCCAGTCATAATGCATCCGCAAATCATCTACGGTCAGATTATATTTTTTCAGCAGATACGCCACCAGTTTTACGGCATTTTCTTCGGCTCCGGTATATAAATCATTGTCCGGCCCGATACATTGCGAACGGCAGATTTCTATGCCGATGCTGGCCATATTCCCTTGGCCGTGGCCGTCGCCGGCGTGCCAGCCGTGCGTATTGTCCGGCAGAATCTGCACGGCCTCGTTTTCATCCACGGCAAATTGAAAACTGGTAACACTGCTGGTGCGCAAATTCACCCGGGTACGCTCCTGCATGGCGGTATACGGCTCGGCCGTATTATGAATGGTAATTAACTTAATTTCAGGAACTTCGGCATATTTTTCCAAATTATATTCATTTTGCTCAATCTGAGCTTGTCTAATCGGCAGTCCATTGCCGGAGATAATATATTCGGCCTGTGGTTTTTCCATCGGATCATCGGCCGGAGCCGGAATGTCGGCCGCATAAGTGAACATGGCGGCGGCCAGACAAGACAGGGAAATGATACTCTTTTTCATAAACAGCTCGCTCCTATTTGGTTATTTTTAATAATTCAGAAAATTGTGGAACCGATAAAAACTGCACCGCATTCCAATGCATTTTTTCCGCTCCTTTGATATTGATTATCCGGTCATCCACAAACAAATCCGGTTTGCCGTATTGTGCTTCAAACCGGGCAAAAATCGCTCTATCCGGTTTTCGACAGCCCGCTTCAAAACTGAAAATTCCGCCAATGGCCTGATCAAAAAAACTTAAACGCTGCCGCACAACCTCCAGATGCGGAGCGGAAATGTCGGACAAAAACACAAAATTCCACTCCTCCGCCGCCTGTTTCAGCGTGTTCGCCATGCCGGGAGTCTCTTCGCCCAAAATCAGATTGAACCAACTTTCCACCGGCCC
>CAZEHZ010000003.1:0-61067 GCA_964512385.1 uncultured Victivallaceae bacterium
CGCACCGTCGAACGGGATCGCCAGACCATGGGCCTCAAGGAAACCGGAATGCCCCTGTCATCATCCAGCACCACCATGTCGGCCAAATAACCAGGCGCAACCTTACCCAGCTTGTCCAACCCAAGCAGCTGACTCTGGTTATAACTGGTACATTTTACCAAATCGGTCAACGGCAAGCCGGTAACTTCATAGACGTTCTTTAACGCATCGCAAATCAGCAATGTACTGCCGGCCAAAGCGCCGTTGGACTTCAAACGGGCGGCACCGTCGGCCACTACTACGTTCAAACCGCCCAAATCGTATTCGCCGTTCGGCATGCCGGCGGCACGCATGGCGTCAGAAATCAACTGAATGCGTTCAATGTTCTTAAAGGAGAACACAAAATTGATCATATCCGGGCAAATGTGCAATTTGTCGCAAATCAGTTCAAGATAAACGTCATCGCACATAAAACCGGCGCCCACCAAACCGATATCACGGTGATGCAGCGGACTCATCTGATTGCAGAAGTGAGTTAAACTGCGCAAGCCGTGAGCGTTGCCGTCCAAAAACTGCCCGTAGGTGGCGGCAGAGTGTACGCATGAAGGGGTAATGCCTTCAGCAATAAGTTCTTCCGCAAACTTGGCTCCGCCTTCCAGTTCCACCGCATAAGACACTTTGGTAACCGGGAAAATACGGTTTAACCGCTTAACTTCTTCAATATCCGGCTTCCGTAAATATTCCGGATTTTGCGCCCCGCAGCACTTCGGGTTGATGTACGGCCCTTCTAGATGAACCCCCGGAACACGACAGCCCGGCGCACCGTTTTTCACATATTCGGCGGCCGACTTTAATGCGGCGGTCAACTGCGCTTCGCTTAAGGTTAAAGTGGTTGGTAACAAAGTAGTTACGCCTTCAGACAATTTATCTACGCAAATACGGGTCAAACCTTCAACATCGGCATCACAGAAGTCGGAACCGGAACGGCCGTGGCAGTGAGTGTCGATAAAGCCCGGCAGCAGCATATTTCCGCCCAAATCGATGGTTTCATCGGCGGCGGGCAGATTTTCCGGATTAACGAACACACGTTTAATCATGTCTCCTTCAATCAATACCGCAGCATCGAACGCTTCAAAGTCCGGTGAAACGATATGGCAGGAGGTCAAAAGAGTGGTTTTCATTTTATGCTCCAAAAATTATTTTCTTGCGGCAGAGCATTGATATTTTACTCTGCCGCCGTTCTTTAACAATATGTTATATTACTTGGCCAATTCCGGCAACGAGGCCGCAATTACCGCCTGACCATGACGCTTAAACTTTTCGTCCGGCGTCCGGAACGTGATGCTCTTGGCCAGTTCCGGGAATTCAATTTCCAGCACCTTATGTGCTTCATCCAGAATAATCTGGCCGCCGTCGCCGGAGGTTACACGCCCCAGAATCAGCAGATTGCGGATGTCATAAAATTCGGCATAATGCGCAATTGCATAACCAAAGCAGATACCAATGGTGCGGTAAATCTTAGCGGCACGTTCATCACCGGCCTTCATCAGTTCCTGAACCTTAACCAAACGTTCCGGGAACTTCATTTCGCTCGGGAAGTTCAATCCGGCGAACGGCGCTAAACGAGCTACACCCTGCTGCGAGAAGTACTGAGCGCCGCAACCTTCGTCGCCGCTCCATTCATCCACCGGGCCGTTTTCACGATAGTCGATCGGCGCAAAAGCCAGTTCGTTCAGCCAGTCGGTGATATTGCCTTCCAGATTCACATAACCCACGGCTTCGCTGGTCCCCATAGACAAGCCTAAAACGCCGGTGGAGTTCATGCTCATCGCGCCGGCCAAAGCGGTAACTTCGCCGTCGTTAGCCACAATTAACGGTACATTGTATTCCTTTTGAATTTCATCAAAAATACCGACAATATACTTGGAGAAGTCTTCTTTGCTGATCCCACGGAACAGCGACGCCAAACGCGGCTGGCTGTTTACATATACCCCGGCGGCGGAACCGCCGATAGCATCTACCCGCGGCAGTTTTGCCGCCGCCCGGCGGATGGAGTCCCGGATACCCTGACGATGATATTCCGGATCTTTTTCAAAGTACGGATTCCATTCAACTTCTTCAGTATGAACAACTTTACCGTCAATAGCGGCCGCACATTTGCGGTCTGAACCGCCTAAGTCAAAACCAATGCGGCAACCGTCTAAGTGGCCGCCGAGCTTTACTTGAATTTCGTTGGATTTTGGGGCGTCGGCCAAAGTGCAGCTCTTAATGGCAAACGGTTTGCCGTAGATAACCTGACCCATGATGTTGTAGTCAAAAGCGCGGGCGCCGTCTTCGCTGTAAATCTTGGCCAAATCGTTGGCCAGAGCTTCACAACCGGCAATGGTAACTTCATAACCGCCCTTCATCCACAGCAGGAACTTAACCAGACGTTCCACATATTTAATATTGGCCGCCACGTATTCGCCTTCATGCGGGAAAATGGTGGTGGGGAAAGTAGAAACCGTACCGTTACTGCGGCGTAACGCAATTACAATATCCTGCTTGGCGGTGCACTTGGCGACTTCGGCCAAATAAGCCCGGTTCCACAGAACCGCCGGTACGAACTCCGGATCAATTTCCGGACGAACTTTCACATTCACGTTAAAATTCATTTGAAACTCCTTGAAGCGTTTATAAAAATTTTAGCTTATCATTTCTATGCGGTTACAATTTGCTCCTGTCTGCCATCCGGCAGCAATCACAAACAACCAACTTACTACAATATAAAGCCATTTAATCACTTTAGCAAACTTAATATTGCACTTTTTGCCAACAATTTTGACTTTTTTGCCCTTTCCGTTTTTTTCGCTCTTTTTTGTCTTTTTTACTTGCACTGCAAATATTTTGCGATATAGTAAAAAAACTAACAAAGTGGGAGTATCTTAATATTATGGAAAAGTCGCTTTTTGATATTTCCGGCAAGGTTGCCGTGATTACCGGTGCCGGCGGTGTGTTGGCCGGCGGTCTGGCGCATTATCTGGCGTGGCAGGGCGTACAGGTGGCCGCATTGGACTTGCGGGCGGCCGCCGTGACGGACATGGGCGAAAATATTGCCGGTTTTGCCTGCAACGTTTTGGATAAAGATAATTTGGAGCAGGTGTATGAACAGGTGATGAGTAAATTCGGCCGGGTGGATATTCTGCTGAACGGCGCCGGCGGCAACATGCCGGGGGCCACGATTCCGCCGGACAGTAATATTTTTGATTTAAAGATCGAAGATTATTCTAAAGTATTGGATTTGAATTTAAAGGGTACGTTACTGCCGACGATGGTTTTTGCCCGGGCGATGGCGGAACAGCAGCAGGGCGTGATTATAAACTTTTCCAGCATGGCGGCCACGCAACCGTTGACCAGAGTATTGGGGTACGGCAACGCCAAGGCGGGCATTGATAATTTGACCCGCTTTCTGGCCACGGAAATGGCGACTAAATTCAGTCCGGAAATTCGGGTAAACGCCATTGCACCGGGTTTTTTTGTGACCAATCAGAACCGGGCGTTGCTGACTACTCCGGAGGGCGGTTATACCGAACGGGGCAACGATGTCATCCGTAAAACGCCGATGCGTCGTTTTGGTACGCCGGATGAAGTTTTCGGTTGTATTCATTATTTAATCAGCGATGCGGCGAGTTTTGTAACCGGCGCCGTCATTCCGGTGGACGGTGGTTTTTCCGCTTTTTCAGGAGTATAATTAATATGTATATGCAAAGTTCTATGCGTTGGTACGGGCCGAATGACCAGGTGCCGTTGTCGTATATCCGCCAGTCCGGAGCCGAGGGTGTCGTAACCAGTCTGCACCATATCCGGTATGGCGAAGTCTGGAGCGAGGCGGAGATTAAACAGCGGATTGCCGAAGTGGAGGCCGCCGGACTGGTGTGGAATGTGGTGGAGTCTCTGCCGGTGCATGAAGATATCAAAATTCGCTCCGGCCGCTTTCAGGAGTATATTGAAAACTATAAGCAGAGTATTCGCAATCTGGGGAAATGCGGTGTAAAAGTCATTACCTACAATTTTATGCCGGTGCTGGACTGGATTCGCACCGATTTGCACTATAAACTGCCGGATGGATCAGAGGCGTTATATTTTAACTGCCGTGAATTTGCGGCGTTCGAGTTGTTTATTCTGGCTCGTCCGGGGGCGGAAAAAGACTATACGCCAGCTCAATTTGCCGAAGCCGAGACCTATTTTGAGCAGTTGTCCGCCGCCGAACGGGAACAGCTTTGCCGCAATATCATCGATAATTTTCCGGGTTTTAAGGGCGTTACGCTAACTGATATTCGAGCCATGTTACAGCGTTATCAAGCCGTCAGCGATACCGAATTGCGGGAAAATCTGCGGTTGTTTTTGGCCGAAGTTACTCCGGTTTGTGAGGAGTACGGCTGTATGATGACGATTCATCCCGACGATCCCCCACGCTCAATTTTAGGCTTGCCCCGCATTTTCAGCACCATAAAAGATATTGACTGGCTGCTGAACGTGGTGCCGAGTCCGGCCAACGGCATCTGCTTTTGTTCCGGCAGTTTCTCCGGCCGGCTGGACAACGATATTTTGGCCATGTTTAAACTGGCCGCCCCCAGAGTCGGTTTTATTCATCTGCGCAGTACCGAGCATTTTGCCAACGGAGATTTTTTTGAGGCCAACCATTTGGAGGGCGTGGTGGATATGTATGAGCTGGTGAAATTGATTGTGGCGGAACAGCGTCGGCGGCAGGCCGAAGGGCGTGGCGACTGGCGGATTCCGTTTCGCCCGGACCACGGCCATACGATGATGGATGATTTGGCTAAACCGGCGTGTGCCAATCCGGGCTATACCGGTATCGGCCGCATGAAAGGACTGGCCGAAATCCGCGGCTTGGAACATGCTATTGTACGGGCAATGGACTAATTTAGTCGATTTGCATTGTCGACTATTTTATTTGTAAGTTTAATATTGGTGTGTTATATTAGTTGATAACTTACAAACAAAAGGGAGACAAAAAATGAGTTTGTGTAAAAAAATGGCGGCGGAACTTTTTGGTACGTTCTGGTTGGTGTTTGGTGGTTGCGGTGCGGCGGTGTTGGCCGGCAGTTTTATCGGCAATGCCGGAGTTGCGTTGGCGTTTGGGCTTACGGTGTTGACTATGGCGTATGGCGTAGGGCATATTTCCGGCGGGCATTTTAATCCGGCGGTCAGCTTTGGGTTATTGGTGGCCGGGCGTTTTTCCGCTAAGGATTTTCTGCCTTATGTGGTGGCGCAGGTAATCGGCGGGATTTTGGCGGCGCTGGTGCTGTATGTGATTGCGTCCGGCATGCCGACGTTCAGTTTAGAGGACGGTTTTGCCTGTAACGGTTACGGCGTGCATTCACCGGCTCAGTACAATATGATGTCCTGCATAGTGGGCGAACTGGTATTGTCCTTTTTCTTTGTGATGGTGATTATTGGCGTTACCGATGCCAGAGCGCCGAAAGGTTTTGCGCCGATTGCGATCGGTTTGGCCTTGGCGTTGGTGCATCTGATTGGTATTCCGTTGACTAATCTGTCGGTAAATCCGGCTCGTAGTTTGGGGCCGGCGCTGGTGCATGGCGGCTGGGCGTTACAACAGCAGTGGATGTTCTGGGCGGTGCCGTTGGCCGGGGCTTTATTGGCCGGGCTGATTTACCGCTTGGTTTTTGAAGAAAAGAAATAATTTGTGTCGATAAAAAAAGCCGGAATTCAAGTTCCGGCTTTTTTTTAGTATTCCACCAACAAAAAAACAGCAGTCCGACGATAATCGAGACTGCTGTTTTTAAGCTGAAATTCAGTGGGAACTTAGCCGTTCTGACGGGCAAAGTTATCCATGAAGCTGATCAACTTGTCAATGCCGGCTTCCGGCATGGCGTTGTAGATACTCGCACGGATACCGCCAACTAAGCGGTGGCCCTTTAAGCCGGTCAACTGTTCCTTGGCGGCGGCCTTAACAAACGCGGCGTCCAGTTCTTCCGACGGAGTGCGGAAAACCACGTTCATCTTACTGCGGCTGTCCAGCGCTACCGGGCTGGTATAGAAGCTGTTGGCATCCAAATAGCTGTACAGTTTGGCGGCCTTTTTATTGTTGATAACTTCCAGCGCATCCAAACCGCCGATTTCCTTAACCCAGTCAGTAACCAGAGCCAGCATGTAGATGGCAAAAGTCGGCGGGGTATTGAACAGGCTCTTTTCGTTAATATAGGTGCTGTAGCGCAGCATGGTCGGCACGGTGGCCGGAGTACGTTCAGCTAAATCCTTACGGATAATAACCAACGCTACACCGCTGGGGCCTAAGTTCTTCTGCGCACCGGCATAAATCATGCCGAAGTCGTTCACGTTAATCTTGCGCGACATAATATCGCTGGACATATCGGCAATCATCGGTACGTTCGGCAGTACTTCCGGGAACTTGGCGTACTGAGTACCGGCAACGGTGTTGTTGCTGGTGATATGCAAATACGAAGCGTTCGGATTACGAGTCCAGGTGTTCAAGGCCGGAATGTGGTCATACTTGGTTTCCTTGCTGGAGCAAACCAACTTGGCATCGCCGAAAAGTTTAGCTTCTTTAAAAGCCTTGGCGGACCATACGCCGGTGTCGGCATAATCGGCGGACTTGCCGGCTTCCAGTAAATTCATCGCCAGCATAGCAAACTGCATGGAGGCGCCGCCCTGAATAAAACATACCGCATAATCATCGGAAATGTTCATGATGTCACGGAAATTCTGTTCCGCACGTTCAATAACTTCAGTAAACAGGGCACCGCGGTGTGAAAGTTCCACAATACCGTTACCGCAGCCTTTGTAGTCGCAAAATTCAGCTTGGGCTCTCTGCATTACCGCGGCCGGGAGCATGGCCGGGCCGGCGCTAAAATTATAAACAGTCATTTTAGACATCTCCTATAATGGGTTAGAATAATTTCATGTCCTATTAAAATACCACTTAATTCCAATTTTGCAATACAGGTTATATAAAAAAATAACTATTTTAACTAAAAGCAACTGAACAGTTTGCATAAGGCGGCCGGCTTTCAATCGGTAATATTATTAAAAATCGGGTTGAAAGTAAAGAAATCAAGGTTATATTACAGAGTAAGAAATCTTTTTTCTATTTAATAATAAGTACGGAGGCTGTAAATTATGGAAATTAAACAGTTGTCACTTTTTGTGGAAAATAAAACAGGAAGTTTAAATCAAGTATGCCGCATTCTGGCGGAAAATAATATCAATATCCGTACTTTAAGTTTGGCGGATACTGAGCAGTTCGGCGTGTTGCGCTTGCTGGTGAAAGACTGGCCGGCGGCTAAAACCGCATTGGAAAAAGCCGGGCTGGTGGTTAGAGTTACCGATGTTCTGGCACTGCCGGTGGATGATAAGGTGGGCGGCTTGCAAAATGTGCTGGCGGTTTTGGACCGTAACGAATTGAGCGTGGAATATATGTATGCGTTTACATTCGGCAGCGGCAACCGGGCAATTATGGTGTTCCGCTTTGAAGATACCGACCGGGCGGTAAAATGTTTGGCCGCCGAACATTTTGATGTAGTGGAACCGGTGGAAATTTTCCATTGATAAAATACGGAGCTGGTACTGTTATGCAGATGCTGGAGTTATTGCAGGCGTTGCGTTTACCGGAAGAAACCGCCGGTGGATTTGAACATAATTTTGACAAGTCGGCGGCCTCTTGCTGCGGCGTGCCGGAATATATGACCATGGATTTTGTGCGTAAATATTATCCGTGGGTCGGCGGCAGTAGCGAACATTATGCCGGATTTGAACGGGTGGCGGCGAAAGTGGCCGAATCGGAAGCGTTGCAGTTATATGCGCATCATGCTCATTTGGCATTGTTTGTGTATCATTGGGATGATTCAAATTACGCTAAGTGGCCGCCGTTGACCGCTGTTTTAGGCGACGATGCCGGATTGTTTGACTTTATGACCGCCATGAGTGCAATTCCGCTCTGGTGCGAAGCTCATAAAAAAATGGGCGTTCCGGAAGAGTATTCAAAGGCGTCGGCACAATGGCTGAAAGGTACGTTGCAGATTTATAACTCGGCACATCCGGGATGCTACGGGATAGACCGCAGTCAAACGCACTGGTTGCGCTTCAATATTTTGGGGCGGTTGTTCCGCATTGGGCGGTTTGAATATATGACCGACGATTTGGCCGACTGGATGCCCTGTGTGTTGCGGCATAAAACCACCGGAAAAGTGGTGGCGTTATGCGGCGATAACTGGGGCTTGCAAGCCGATGGTATGCGCAGTTTTCTGCGGGCGGACGAGGCGGCCATGCCGTTCCATACCAAGCTGGAAATAACCGGGGAAACCGTAAAAGGCACTTATATTTCCGCCGCCGGCCATGCAGTGATAGATGATGAACGCACCTTGAGTCTGGCGGAGTATGATATGGTGTTTAAGCCCGGCGATTTTGTACCGGGGATGCACATTCCTGGCGGCGGCGGCATGACGGTGGAAAAAGCGTATGAGTCGTGGCGGCAGGCGTTGGAGTTTTTCCCCAAATACCTGAATCGTCAAGTTAAGGGAATCTGCTGCACATCGTGGATTTTTAATCCGAGTTTTGAGCGGGAGTTACCCGGTTCGAATTTGGCTAAATTGATGCAGGAGGTTTATCTGTTCCCGGAACGCAGTTGGGGGCGGGACGGCGCATTCTTTATTTTCGGGCGCAGTGACGGCGATTTTGCCGATTACCCGCGCGATAATTCGGTGCGTCAGGCGTTTCATCGGATTATCGAAGCCGGGGAAACACTGCACTCCGGCGGTATGTTTATTCTGCCCGCAGAAATTAACGGCGGAAACGGTAAAAATTATCGAATTGAAGGATAAAATATTATGTATGAATTAGAAGTATATCGCAGTTTTTCGGCGGCGCATCAGTTAAAAGGCTATAACGGCGACTGCTCTAAATTGCACGGTCATAACTGGGAAGTTACCATTGTAATGGCGGTAAAAGAGCTGGACGCTGTGGGCATCGGCATGGATTTTAAGGTGTTGAAGCGGGAACTGGATCGGATTCTGGGCGAATTTGACCATGCCAACTTGTCTGAACTGCCGGACTTTGCCGCCATGAACCCCACCAGCGAAAATTTGGCCCGGCTGATTTATAAAAAGTTGGCTGCGGAACTTGATGACGGTAACGTAAAAGTGGGCAGAGTAAAAGTTTCGGAATCCCCCAGCTCTACGGCCACATATTATGAATAAACTGCAACTGCTGGTCAATGAACGCTTTGTCAGCATTCAGGGCGAGTCCACCTTTGCCGGGCGGGTCTGCTGGTTTATCCGTTTGGCCAAATGTAATTTGTCCTGCGTATATTGCGACACTAAATATGCGGATAACGGCAAGTTAATAGCGGTGGACGATCTGGTGGCGGAGGCTGTGGCGGCTAAAGTTGATTTGGTGGAAATTACCGGCGGCGAACCGTTGTGCCAAAGTTTAGGCTGTGTAACCTTGGCCGCCGGCTTGCTGGAGGCCGGGCTGGAAGTACTGATCGAGACTAACGGGTCGTGCGATATCTCCATTCTGCCATTGGGCGTACACCGGATTATGGATTGTAAACTGCCCGGTTCCGGCATGAGTGATATGAATTTATGGCGTAACTACACCTATTTAACCAAACGTGATGAAGTAAAGTTTGTGGTGTCTGATTTGGAGGACTTCACCTATGCTTTAAACGTGATACAGCAGTATGAGCTGGAAAAGAAGTGCACCATAATTTATAGCCCGGTATGGGGTAAGGTAGAGTTTAAAGATTTGGCAAACTGGATTATAACCAGTCGTGCTCCGGGGCGGATGCAGTTACAAATGCATAAGCTGATTTGGGGCGCCGACGCTGTTGGAGTGTAAGGAGTTATGAGTAGAAAAAGTTTAGATGAATTTGCCATGCGGCTGGCCACTACTCCGGAATGGGTGGAAGCGAGCAAACAGCAACAGCAGGCGTGTGCGGATCGCGGCGAGTTTTTGCGCTGGTTGGCGGCGTTTGCCGTTGAGCAGGGGTACGAGGTAGAGGTGGCGGATATCGAAGACATGAATCGGGAGTTTAACGGAAAATGAAAAAAGCGGTAATTTTACTCTCCGGCGGGCTGGACTCCGCAACGGTGCTGGCGATGGCCAAACAGCAGGGTTTTGAGTGCTATGCCATGAGTTTTGACTACGGTCAGCGGCACGAATGCGAATTGCAGGCGGCGAAACGGGTAGCCGCCAGCATCGGCGTAAAAGCGCATCAAGTGGTGAAGATAGACTTGCGAGCCTGGGGCGGTTCGGCATTAACGGCGGATATTGAGGTTCCGGACGCTCACTCCTATACCGAACAAGTACCGATAACCTATGTCCCCGCCCGGAATCTGATTTTTCTGGGCTTTGCCGTCGGCTATGCCGAAGTGTTGGGGGCCAGAGATATATTTATCGGCGTTAATGACGTGGATTATTCCGGCTATCCGGATTGCCGCCCGGAATTTATTAAGGCTTTTGCCGAGGCCGCCCGGCGTGGCACCAAGGCCGTAGATGAAAATTGGAGTTTTAATATTCAAGCGCCGTTACAGTATATGTCTAAGGCGGAAATCATTAAAGCTGGAACGGCGCTGGGCGTGGATTACGGTTTAACCCATAGTTGCTATAATCCCGATGCCAACGGTCTGGCGTGCGGCAAGTGCGACAGTTGCACATTGCGGCACGAAGGTTTTGCCGCCGCCGGCATTCCCGACCCCACCAAATATATGGAATAATATGTCCTGTAACAACTGAATTTATCGGGCGGGAGGCGTCAATGCGTTTTCCGTCCGATTTTTTTTGTGCAGAAAAAAATTAGTATTTTTTGGGGTTTTAGTCTTGAATTTTATTTTTCCGATTATATAATAGGCAAAGATAACCGTTTATGGTTAAACGAGAACAAAAACATCATAACTAAAGGGGCGAGTCATGGCTTTGTTGTTGGTAGTTGGTCTGCTGTTGGTGACGGCATTGATTGGCGGATTGGTATTAAAAAGTGTAGTAAACTGGTTTTGCGATGGCGATATGAGGTTTTGGCAAGCGGCGGTCTTGTTTTTTATTGCCAGTTTATTAGGGTTAATACCAAGCTTTATCGGCAGTATCATCAGTATTGCGTTTCTGTGCATAGCGGTATGGGTTATCGTTCAGCCGGATAACGGAATTACCATGTTGCTGGCAATAATAATCGCCAATTTCTTATCAAATTTACTGATAAAAGCTTTGCTGGCGTCAATGTAGATATAAGCTTTAATGAAGAATAAAAAATCCTGCCTCACTTTTAAAGTCGGGCAGGATTTTTGGTGTTTATAATTTATTCGGTCATCTCTAATTCGGCCATAATGTCGGCCAGTTTGGGCTGGAGGACGTTCGGCGTGAACATGCTCCATAGCGAGGTATTCAGCTTACGCAGAGCCAGCATGGTGCTGATCCAGTTGTTCGTCCAGCCGCTTTCCACGCACCAGGCGCCCCAGCCGGCATCGGCGGAACTGCCGTAGTAGTCCCACAATGTCCAGTCGAACCCACGCATCCAGCAACCGTCAAGATACTTCTGTTCGTCGGACTTAATCTGGATTTTGCACAGGAACTTCGCCAGTTTGTCGGACAAGGCGGCATAGTCGGCATTGCCGGTGGCCAGAGCCGCTTCATGCAGGCCGATGGCGGCATAGTTTACGGTGTACAGCAAGTCGCAGGCGGGGTCGCCATTTTCCTGAATCAGGGCGGCTTCGGTCGTGCCGTAGGCTTCGTTGCTTTGCGGCGAGGGGAAATCGCCCATGGATAAATCGCCCATGGATTCGGCAATGGCGCCGCAGGATTGCGTTAAGTTGCGGATATCGCTTACCACCCGTTCCAGCATTTCACGATGTTCCGGGGTGTCTTCCACCTGAATCAGCCAGGCGAGCGGCAACAGCATACGAGCCACTTCCTGACTCTGCCCGTTCGTCCAGTTGACCTTCGGATATGCCTTCATCATGGTGTAGATGGCATTCTTAGCATAGCTTAAGAAGCGGGGTAAGCCGCAGAGCTGATACGCCGCCAGAAATCCGGCGAACAGATAAGCCTGAGCGTGCGGCCGCAACAAAACAAAGTCTTCATTCTGATAAAACGCCAAGTCGTTGCCGTCGGCAAAAGACGCCGGATAGTCAAGGCGGTCCCGGCGAAAGCCGTTTTTGCCGGTGGTGCGTAAAATGGAGAGGAAGTTACGCAGAATCGGTTCATTCCACGCATCGGTCTTCAGTAAAAAGCCGGAGGCCATCGCCCCGATTACCGAACGGAAATTGTCGTCGCCGTAAAACGCCGGGGTGTGTTCAAAGAAGTTTAACTGCCCGTAGGTGGGCAACTCTTTGTTCAGACAAATTAAAGTGTCGGACGTAAACAGGAAGTTCAGAATACGTTCGGCATAATTTTTACTCTGCACATTGCCTGTCATAAAATAATCCAGTGCAAACACCATCGCCACTTCTCCGGTGCAATCGCCGCGGGTAAGCTGACGGCGCAGTTGAGACCCGTCGTAACTGATTTGCGCACTAAAACCTTCATCCACCAGTAATCCGGTGTTGTGATAATTAGCTAAAATGGTGCGGGCTAAAAAGTTACGGTTACGCTGAAACGCCTCGGTCTCCTGTTTGGCGGTGATGACGTCGGCATCCTGATACATGGGGCGAACCGCCATCTGCCAGCTGAGAGTCGGCACCTCTAACTTGGGTTGTAAAAACTGAATCATGCCACGGAGAAATTCCGCCCAGTCGGGTTGCGGATTAAAACGGGCGGTGCGGAAGCCGGAAAAATTGGCGTTGCCAATCATTACGGTGGGGTAGTCCGGGTGGATAAAGCATACCGGAGTATGTTCTTCCGGCAAGCCGTAAATGGCGGTGCGGTATCCGGCAACTCTGGCGGCGGTCAGAATCGGTTCCACTTTAGTGTTGAGTTTGTGGAAATAACAGCCGTTTTGCACCATGATGGTCATGGCTTTTAAATTGCCGAAGTCTTTGGCGGCCACGGTACGTTCAAATTCAACGGTAAAGAGTTCCTTTGTCCAGTCGATACCGGCCACGGTACGGGGGAATTCAAAGAAAAAGCGAGTGCCGTTTTGGGCGGCATGCTGCCAGTCGTTGCTTAACTCCATTTCGCACGGATAGTTGTCATTCAGAACCGCCACGGCGTCATTGGCGTTCACCTGCGGCAATACGCTGGAAAGCGAGTCGGCCATTTTAAATTCGATGGCATGATTCGCCAACAACTCGGCAAAATTGTTTGCCGGATTTTGACTTACAATATAAAGCATGAGTCATCTCCTTAGTTTTATAAACTCTATTATTTACATTATAATATAGCATTCAAATTTGAAAATCCCACTTTGCCGGAGTACTTTATAAGACAAAATGAGGTATTATTTATGATAAAACAACTGAAACGCAGAAATTTATTTTTAACTATAGTTATTTTGACGGCGGCATTACTGTTGCGTTTGGTGGCGGTGTGGCAGTTGTCGCATGCCGACGGCGGGAATAATGCGGTGTTTTTTCCATCGTTACAGAGTGATATGGCCACTTATTGGCGATTGTCCGGCGAATTGTTGTCCGGCAGTTTCTCCGGGGAATTCTATTATCAGCCGTTCTATTATGCGGTGTGGCTGCCGATTTTACGCTGGTGCTGGCCATCGCCTTTAATGGTGGCGTGGATGCAGGCGTTGTTAGGGGCGGGAACGGTGTTTTTTGCCCTGAAAACCGGGCGGTTGCTGGGGGGGCGAGCCGTAGGGTATTGGTCGGGAATTTTAACGGCGGTATGTGCGCCGCTGCTGTTGTATACACCATATCTGATTATTGCCAATTTACAGGCGTTCTGGCTTACGGTAATCGGATATATCGGGGTAAAAATCCTTAAAAAACAGGGCGGAATTATCAATTTCTATTGGTTAAGCCTCACCTTGGGCTTGGCGGTTTTGACGCGTGGGAACGCCTATTTTTTGGTGCCGGGCGTGTTTACCATCTACATTTTGGCGTATAAATGGCGGTCAATAGCGGCGATTGTCGGCACCACAATAATTGTTATTTTAGTGCAACTGCCGTTTGTGTGGCATAATACCGGCTTGCGGGGCACGTTGACCGGGCCGTCTACGGCGGCGGGGCAGGTGTTGGCGTTAGGCAATACGCCGGAGGCTCCGCCCGGAGGCCGGGACTTTAATACTTTGGCCGGGCCGATGGAGTATCCATTGTCTTTTCATCGCTGGATGGAGCAGGCAACCGAGATTACGGTGGCTCAGCAGATTGCGGCGTGGCTGAAAAATGAACCGGCGGCGTTTTTTGAATTACAGTTCCGTAAACTGATGCTGTTCTGGGATTGGCGGGACATTCCGAATAATGTGGCGTTATTCGGCGAGGGTAAAAGCAGTTATATTTATCATTTATTCTGGACTACCGGCTTGATATTAGCGGTGGGGTTTTTCTCAATTTTAGTATTGCCGTGGCGGGCTTGGACGCATCGGAACTGGTCGATATACTGGATTCTGCATATTGTAATCGGCTATTGGGCGGCAACGGCGGCGTTCTATAATTTATCCAGATTCCGGGCGCCGGTACTGCCGATGATGGCGGTGCTGGGGGCGTTGGCAATGGTGCGGCTGGTGCGGGTTTGGCGACTCCAGCCACGAGCGGTGTTACCCATGACTTTATGCGGCGTGGCGGCGGTATTTATGGTATTTAATTCATTCGATTTTTATACGCAGAATTGCGAGGCGGCGGTAATGCGGCTGGTGCGGCCTAATGGTACGCACTCGGTTGGCATTGTGCTGGATAACGGGCCGATGAGCTTTGGCGACTGGCGGGAGTTTGCGCTGAAACATGGTGAAATCTTAACCAAACAGTTTGCCAAAGTGTCGGAAGATTTTAACGGTAAGTTGATTTTGACCTTATACTGCGCCAATCCGCCGCAGTCCTGCAGTATGAAATTAAACGGCAAAGTTGAGTCGTTTGTGCTTAATAAAACGCTTACGGAACTGGAGTATCCGGTTCACGGCAATAAGTTTACCGTGGAAAATCTGGGTTATGCCGATTTGTTTTTAGTAATGGATTACCAACGCAACTATGGGCGTACCAGTTTGAACGGCAACGCAATTCCGGCCGAACTGGTGGCTAAGCTGGTTGCCGATTTAGAAAAAATACCGCACTAATCCAGTTCCACTTTTATCAGCATAAAACGCCGGGGGGAGTAGAGACCAAGGCGATTGTCTTTTACCGTTAACGGCTTCCAGACTTTGGTGTTAAAATCTAAAACGGCGGCGGAACGCACCGGTTCGGTAAAAACAATGTCCAGCATTTTAGGTTCGCCCCAAATAACTTTAGACGGCGCCGGAATCGGGTCGCCGGGGTTCAAGTCCGCTCCTGCGGAATTGGTAACGGGGATATACAGCGTTTTGCCGGCGCGATACACGCCGAACAGCGGAACCATGCCGTTACAGTTGATTCGCACTTTCGGCTTAGCTTGACTAACCACAAAGTTGGCCAGTTGTGCCGCCAAAGCGGTGTTTTGCGGAGCGGTAAACTTGTCGCCTTCATTCATGGCGGTCTGGGCGATATTGGCTGGAAGCGAACCTAAACGCCAAATAGTTTTGCCATTCGCCGCCTCGGTTTGTTCAGGTCTGGCTTTAGTAATTGCGGTAAGCGTTGAATCTTTAGTTAACGGCTCGGCATCAGGGTAATATTCGCCTTTTTCATTCATCACCTGCCAGCGGCCGGAAATCAACAGCGGCGTGCCGGAGTTTAGCAAGCGGTCGGCCGTGGTTGGGGAAATCGCAAAAACATCGGGTACAATCACTAACTTTACGGAGTCAAGCTGGTCTAAAGTTAAGTCGGTGATTGCTTTATATGGAATGCCGTGGTTGGCTAAAAGTTGCGCCCAAGCCGAGAAGGAGGCGGTGTGATTGGCCTCCCACTGCGGGTCAAGGTCGCGCGACGGGGCGGAAAAGAAGATGCCGACATTGGCGTCGGTAAGCCCCATTTCGGCGGCTGGCGGCATAAAATCACGGTCAAAAGTGAAAAACTCCCGAATCGGGTCGCCGGATTCAATGCCGGTTAAATAGACTCTGGCCAAGTTAAATTCGCCCTTTACGGTGCGGGCCAGCGCCCACATAAAAAACTCCTCCTGCGGGTCAAAAACATCCCGTTTGTCGGCATGGTCGGCATAAGGGAGCAGGATGAAATTTTGCGCCCGCAACTGCGGTGCTTCGCAATACGCCCGGTAAACTGAGGCCGAAGCGGTTAAACGGCGGAAACTGTAAAAGTCGGCCGGATTGTAAATTTCCCACATAATCGAGGTACCGGTCAGGGCATAAAGTTCCGGATAAAGACCGCTGATTTGACTGGGCCACGGTGAAATCGAGTCGTTAGCTAAAATAATATGTTCCAAATCCGGATATTTATCATGAATTTTATTATCCAGCCAGGTGCGGAAATCGAGCATCCAAACTTTACGGGCGGCGTGCCAGATTTGCCAGCCGGGAGTGCCGGGGGTTTGCGCTTCTTTATAAGCCTGCATTAACGTATTGTCATGTTCCTGCTTCCAGCGTTTTTCACATTCAACGCAGGAACAACCGCCGTAGAAGCAGGCGTCATCACTCATTATACCGTCAAAATCCACCGAATCGAGGATTTTTTGCAGTTTTTGCCAATATTTTTCCCGATATTCAAGATTATTAGGGCAGAAACTGCGGGTTTTATACAAATCCCAGACATCTTCCGACCCATCTGCCGCAAAACCTTTCTGCAGCAACAAGTTATCGCTTTCAACCACCTTTTCCGGACTGATTAAAACATTGGAATGATGCTCAATTACCTTTATTCCACGCTCATGGCAAAGCCGGACTACGGTTTGGGCGGCTTGCAGATATTGGTCTAATTCAGCGTCGGAGGAATTAAATAAATAATGGTGGTGCCCGCCGCCTACAATTATACAGTTTATACCGTTCTTCTGTAGCTCCGCGGCACGTTTACTCCATACTTCAACGTTGTCATTTACATCCAACAGCCAAAAGGTTTGGCGAGAAAAATCGGCACTGATCACCAGTAAACAGCAACTTAGTAAAAAAATCAAACAAAGATATTTCATCTAAAACCTCCATTTATGCGTTTAAAATATCCATATTTTGAAGATTTACAAGGTATTTTTGGATAAAAAACAAAAAAAAATATTATTAACTTGTAATTTGTTGTGGCACGGTAAATATTATCACCGTGATAAAACAAAAAAACTAAAAGGAGCTAAAACGATGAATTTAACAAAATCATTCAAGTCTTTGTTGATGTCCGGGGTCGTTGCCGGCGGTGTGGTTGGGGCGGCAGTCGGCGGATTTTCCGCTGCGGCCAGCACCGTGGACGATCTGGTTTTAGGTTTGGTTCAGCATACCCTGCCGGACGGCGCCGTAAATATGTATGGTACCGGCAATGAAGCGTGGATTAACCCTTATTTTGCCCATTTAGCGGTTTATACCGGCATTAAAGCGACCGAAAAATTTCCGGCTCATCGTGATAAAGTGGAGAAAATGGCTCTTAACTGGTTTAACTGGTATGCCGATCACCAGTTGGAAAGCGGTTTCATTGAGGATTTTCGCGGCGAACGCGGCAATTATAAAACCACCGGCGATTATGATTCAACCGACTCCTATGCGGCGCTGTACTTTACCGCACTGGACGCTTATCTGGATATGACCGGAAAAGATAATGTGGATGCCAAATTACGCAAGGCCGCCGAAAAAGCCCTTGCCGGAGTGGAGGCCACTTTTGAACCCGACGGCTTAACCTTTGCCAAACCGTCGTACCGCATTAAATATTTAATGGATAACTTAGAAGTGAATGTTGGCCTGCAGGCCGCCGTTCGAGTGTTTGATAAGTTGCAAATGCCGGAGTTTAAGGCAAAAGCGGAAAAAATGCTGGAGGCTAACAGCGCCGCCATGCCTCGCTATTACTCCAAAAAAGACAAAATTTACGGCTATGCTTTGGATGAACAGGATAAAAACTTTATCTCGTTTAAAGATTACTACCCCGATATGATGGCCAATGCGTTTGCCGCATCGATGTACGATCCGCCGAATAAAGAGGTTTGGCTGCGGGTTACGGACGCCGCCAGACAGTCGCTGGTGGATAATTTGTGCTGTCGCAGCTATGTGGCCAGCTTGCGCATCGGCGACCACGCCACCAGCAAGGCGATTAAGGCGAAAGCAGACCAGACCATTGCCGAACTTAAAAATCCGGCGGAACTCCGTTTGGACTTGCTGTATGACTTGATTATTATTGAGCTGGATGATCCGGATTTTTGGCCGCAGATTCCGAATGCGGGTGAAGAACGTTAAGCAGTCTGCTGACAAATAAGGCGACATACAATACGCCGCAAACCGTTTCTAAACTGGCTAAAATTCGAGCCAGACGATTAAGCGGCGTAATGTCTCCATAACCGCAGGTGGTGAGGGTGATAAAGCTGAAGTACCACATGTCCGGCCAAGTGGGGGTGAACGCATCGCCGTTAAAGATGAAGGCGTTGGGGCTATATTGATTGAGAATATAGTAGGCGTTGCCAAACACAATACCGATCAGCAGAAAGGTTAAGGCACAGCCGAAAATCGGTTCGTCGTTTTGACGGGCTTTTAACGAGTACCGAACTACGCAGGCCATCAATAACAGCTCAAATACCGTGTTTACAACCAGAAAAGCGTTGCTGATGGTTAATGGAACTTTTATGATGGAGTCCGGTATAATCGCTATAGTTATAAGATGCGGAAACAGCAATACGGCACCGGCAATTAACGTGAAAAACAGGACTTTACGGTTTTGACTGACAAACCACGGGGCAAAGAGCATTACCGCATAGAAGTTTAGCTGAAAAATTTTATCCAAAACTCCATTTGGGGTTACTAATGGCGTAATAAGCATAAACAGCACAATGAAAAAGGTTAAAAAGGCACATTTGTGGCAGTTTAGCCAACTTTTGATACGTTTATGGTTGTTCATAAAATATTCTCCTTATATAAAAAATAGTTGTAAAATCAAATAGTACAAGTAAAAAAATACAAAAAGTGGGATGAAATGAAAAAATATGTTTGTTGGGCCGCCGTAATGCTGGCGGCCGGAGTGGGGGCGTTTGACGATTTTTCCAGTTATAATTCTTCCGGCGAGGTGCAAAAATCCTATATGCCGTTTGACGCTAATAACCCTTATCCGCAAACCGTGGAGCTGGTTACGGACCCGAATGGTGATAATAAGTTTTTACGCATTATGCCGGGCAGTGCAACGGCGTACACCGTGGTGGCCAGACAACTGCCGGTGGATAAAGAACACGGCATGACCGGGTTGAAATTTAAGGTACGCACCATCGATATGCCGAACGCCGGAGTGGGGGCGCAGGTCGGGTTGCGGCCAAGTAAGGCGTCGCCCGATGCCGTTGCGGTGCCGTTGCCGCCCGCCAGCGGCGAATTTATTGAGCTGGATGTTCAATGCCCCGAAGCCGGCAGTTGGAATGAAGCTTGGATTATTATCAGCTCCAGCGGACCAATGGAGCAGGCCAAAATTGAGTTCGATGATTTTAAACTGTTGTCCGACGCTCAAGTCATTGCCGCCCAGCGGCAGATTGTGGCCAACCGGAAAGCATATTCTGAACGTGAAACTTCTGTGTTGCCGTTAAATGCCGCCAGCGCAAAATATGTGGCCAATGCTGAGCTGCCGTTGCCGGAATTAACGGAAGCGGACGGCAAATTACAGATTTCATCCGGTGCGGAATGGCAGACGGCGGCATTGACCGAATTTGCCAATCCGTTGGGTAAAACAGCCGCCGGCGTGGAGTTTATGGTGGAGAATCTCTCTCCGGCGGATCGTTCCGGTGTGCTGTATGCCGAGGTTTTTAAAGTTGGCGATTTGACCACACCGTTAGCCGCCATTAAGGTCTTCCCCCGGCACGGTCGGCACTCTTACCAGATTTTAGTGCCGGAATTGGCGGATTTGGACAAGTTTGTCTGGCAGTTCCGCACCGCCAGAATGGATATGGAAGAGTGGGCGGATGCTAAATTTTCTCACCAATATCACGGCAGTCAATTTGCGACAAGTAAAACCATCGGCGCCCCGGTTAAGGTGGCCGTCAGCGACCTTAAGTTACTGCCGCAGGACAAAGTTTGTTCCATAATTCCCATGCCGCGAATGTTGACCATGCAGCAAGGCACGTTTGAGTTATTGCCCCGCAGTGCGATTGTGGCCGACGAAAAATCTATGGCCGTGGCAGGCATGTTACGGGAGTCGCTGATGCCGGCCACCGGTTTTACTCTGCCGGTTGTGGCGGAAAAACTGGATTATCCGACGGTAATTGAGCTGAAAATTGATGAAAATTTACTGAATGAACTGGGCAAAGAGGGATATAAGTTAAATATCTCCGCCGATAAAGTTCAGTTGCAGGCCGCCGCCGATGCCGGACTTTTTTATGCCGTGCAGAGTTTACGCCAGCTCTTTCCGGCCGATATTATGAGTAGTGATTTTGTTAATAACTCCTGGGTGCTGCCGTGTTTGGCGATTACCGACTACCCGGAATACAGCTGGCGGGGTATGCATCTGGACACCGCCCGCCACTACTTCCCCAAAGCCTATATCATGAAGTATATTGATTTATTGGCAATGCAGAAAATGAATATCTTCCACTGGCATTACAACGATGGCGATGCTTGGCGTATTGAAAGTAAAGTATTCCCCAAATTGACCGAAGTCGGCGCCTGGTGGGGGAACGGATACAACGGTTTTTATACTCAAGATGATGTTAAAGAGATTCTGGCCTATGCCAAAGCCCGTCATGTTACCGTGATTCCGGAAGTGGAGATGCCGGCGCATAACAATGCCGCATTAGTGGCGTATCCGGAAGTCTCGTGCCAGCCCATGAGCGATTTGCGCGGCACGCCGGATCGCCGCGACTGGTTCTTTGCTCATCAGCCGCTTACCGCTTACTGCCCCAGCAATCCGGCCACTTATGAGTTTCTGGAAAAACTGCTCACCGAAACTGCCGAACTCTTCCCCGATGCTCCGGCGATTCATGTGGGCGGCGATGAACTGCCAGTCGGCGCATGGCTTAACTGCCCTCGATGCAAAAAGTTTATGGCCGAAAAAGGCTTTAAAACCGAGGCCGAACTCCAGAACTATTTTACCGGCCGTATCGAACAGATTGTGCATAAACTTAATCGCCGCATTATCGGCTGGGAACAGATTATGAACAATAAACTGGATGACACTACCATTGTGCTGGCCTATCTCAGCCAGTCGATGGCCGTTCAAGCCGCCGAAGCTGGATACGATGTGATTAACGGCAATGCCATGTATAGTTATTATGACTTTTATCAGGGCATGCCGGAAGATGAACCGTTTGCCATTGGCGGCCATGTTACCGTGGAATCAATTTATTCCTACAATCCCCGTGCCGGAGTTCCGGCGGCGGCTCAGCACCATATTTTAGGCGGCCAAGGCGCAATGTGGGCCGAATATATTGCCCGGCAGCAACAGTCCGAATATCAGGTGTTTCCACGCTCCACCACGTTGGCCGAAGCGTTATGGACTCCGGCGGCGGTGCGGGATTACAATAGCTTTACCAATCGTTTGAACCGCTATTATGACCGTTTGGACTTTAAGAACGTTAAGTATAAAGATTATCGCAATAATATGAAGAAGTAAGGATTAGTAATGAAAACTCTGAAAAGTATTGTTACGGCGTCGGCATTATTGGCTCCGGCGTGGTTGCCGGTTTATGCGGCGGAAAATGCGGCTGACTGGTTCAGCTACGGGCCGGATTATCCGGCGCCCACGGTGGCGGTGAATGCCGACGGCAACTCAGTAAGACTGGTTGTGCCGGCCGGCGAACCACTACAGCGGACTATTAACCGTAATTTAAAAGTTGCTAAAGGCGAAGATGTTAAGGAAATTCGCCTGAAAGCACGTCTGGATGCCGCTAATCCGGTGTCTGACTATGCCTTTGTGGTGTTTAAAACCTCTCAGTATGCTCCGGGAATTTGTACCGCCACGATGCAGATTAAACCCGGCGAATGGCAGGACGTGGTTATACCCAACCTCGGCCGCTTTAATTGGGATGCCGGCGAAATTACCATGGTTATATGGATGAACGGCGCCTTGAAGGAGATGATTTTAGATGTGGCCGACGTTCAAGTGGTTAATTATCCTGAAACTATGGCGCCGTCTACTGAAAAAGGTTTGGATTTGGCCGTTTATAATAACGCCGCCAACGGTATGGGAGCCGTGGAACAGCAGGTGCTTAATCTGGTGAAGCCGGATGAGAAAATCGGGATTGACTCCTTTGCCGCTAATCGCCCCGCGGCCAAAGATATGGTAACTCAATTACACGCCTACGGCTATTTTGTGCCGCAAGTTTCCGGCGAATATCAGTTTAAAGTTACCGGCCGCAACGATGCTAAACTGTTTTTAAGCCATGATGCCGCCGCTCGGAAAGCCGTGCCGGTGGCCGCCAGCTATATGCCGTACAATTACTGGGATTCTCCGGAATTAATGCCGGAGTCCAACCCGGTAAATTTAATTGCCAATCAACCCTATTATGTGGATTTGGTGACCTATTCATACGATGGCGCCGCCGATTTTAAGGTGGAATATAAGGCACCGGGCGCGGCCGGATTTACCGGGGTTCCCGCTGAATTATTACGCCGGACAACTGATGAGTTTAACGACTTTGTACCTTATAATCCTAATACAACTTTGGAATTTGAGCCGCTGTTACTGCTGGGCGACAATGTGATGGTGGTGAAGTTTATCACTTTCGGGCCGTGCGCCGCCGCTGTGGAATATCGCAAAGTCGGCGATACGGAATGGACTCGCAAAGTTCCGCTCCGGATGGGGCAGATTGTTGAAGATAAAGAGGTTCATTCCGTTACGCTGGATAAACTACAACCCGGCGCCAAGTATGAATACCGCATTGTTACATGGGTGGGCGCAGAACCCGACCCGCAGGAACTTAAGATTACCGCCGCTCCGGAAAATCAGGTTTGGCAGTTTACTGCCGCCACGAAGGATAAAGACTCGTTACGCATTCTGCTGACCAGCGATATTCACCTGAATCAATCGCCGAATAATATGCAGGAAATTATGGAGACCGTTAACTGGGAAGGCGTTGAAAATCCCGATTTGTTCATCTTGGCCGGCGATTATGGCAATACCATTGACGATCCGGAAGAAGTTTACCAGTTCCTGGCCGGTCAGTTGGCCAAACATGACGGCTTTAGAATTCCATCGGTGGTGATGCGTGGAAATCATGACACATGGGGGCGCCAAACTCCGATTTGGGAAGATATCTTTAATGTGAACGGCGAAAAAACTTATTTCGCTTTCCGCTACGGCCCGGCGTTCTTTATTACTCTGGATACCGGCTGGTGGGATTATCCACGCTTTTTGAATAATCGCTTTGAAGAGTATCGGGCTGAACAGCGTGCCTGGCTTCAGGAGGTTGTGAAGCGTGATGACTTTAAGACGGCTAAATTCCGCATTGTAATCGGCCATGTGCCGTTGCATCCGTGGGCCGGCGGCGGGTTGGATAATATTCGCAACAATGCCGCTTTTTATGACGTGATAAATAATGCCGAACCCAAGGTCGATTTAGTTATCGGCGGCCATACGCACCGCTATTTCCGGGTAAATCCCAAGAGCGATGAGATTTATTCGGTACGCCCCCAGAATCGGGGTAAGGATTGGCCGGAAAATGATGCAAATTATACCTTGCTCGTTAATTCAGGGTACAATTACCAACAGCAGAATACATCAATTGTGGATTTGGACATTACCAATGATAAGTTAGATGTAAAAGTTATGCGGGGCGAGGGCGAGCCGTTTGATGCGTTCCGTATCACTGTGGACGGTAAAGTTACCGACTTGATTGAGGCACCGCATTTTAACCGCTTTCATGAACAACAGGGCAGCGACGAAGATTAAGATTTCTGCGGTCAACTAAACTGCAAAGGCTTTCCGGTATTAAATATCGGGAAGCCTTTTTTATCGACTAATACGCTTTTTTAAGATTAAAACATTACAATCGTTTTCACGGGTGTATTCTACCGAGTCCATTAAATTACGAACTAAAAATATGCCTAAGCCACCTATTTCACGCTCTTCCAGCGGCGCATTTATGTCCGGCGGCGGCGTATCCAAGGGATTATACGGCATGCCGGAATCAATAAAGGTTATGGTTAAGATTTCATTGGTCATATCAAAATCTACCGCTACGCAGGCATCACCATCTCCACTGGGATAACCGTAACTGGAGATATTAGTGAATATTTCATCCGCCACAATCAATAATTGATTATGGGTTTTGGGAACTAACTGCAGTTCGGCGGCGATGTTATCCAGCCAGTTACACAGCGTGGCAAAAGCCTCCGGGCGCGCCGGTAACGACAATACGGATTCCCCGTTAAATTTAAATCTGCGAATTTCTTGTTCCATAACCATTCTTAGCTCAAGTGACTGCATTATATCTTATATAAATATATTATGGCGCATAATTTTTACAAGTCTTTTTTTCAAATCTTATCAAACTTTATGCTTTAATTGCAAAACTTCTTTGATTTTATCCATTGCTAACGGTTTCAACACTACCGCATCAAACGGCGAGTCCGCCAAATTAATGCCGGCATCAGAGTCGGCGGTAACCGCCACTAACAATATTTGATCCCCGCCGGAGAGTGAACGAATCTTGCCGGATAACTCCAGCCCGGTCATATTGGGCATCCATAAATCGGAAAAAACAATGTCCGGCCGCCAGTCGGCTATTATGGCCAAGGCTTCCGCTCCACTGCCCGCCTGTTTAATGTCGGCGGAAAACTTTTTTAACATACTGCTCAAAACTTTTAAATTCATCGGTACGTCATCCACCAGCAATACCTTTTTATGCAGTATGGTGTCGCTTTTTTCCACCGACGACGGCGCTAATTTGCCGGTTAATGACTGATTGTTTAAGTACAGTTTTACATTGTTTAATACTAAAGTAAAACAACTGCCGCGGTTTATTTCGCTGCTTAATAATATTGTGCCGTTCATGCGCTCCGCCAGACGCCGGGATATGGCTAAGCCTAAACCGGTGCCTTTATAGGCGTGGCTGTCGCGGACATTATCGGCCTGCACAAAAGGCTGGAACAGCTTCTGACTGGCTTCCGGTGTAATGCCGATGCCGGTGTCTTGAACATGAATCTGCAACACTCCGGTTTGAGGCGCGGTGAGGGATAAATTAACTTTTAACGTGATTCCGCCTTGGGCGGTAAACTTTACCGCATTACCCAATAAATTGAGCAATATCTGCCGCAAACGTGCAATATCCAATGCCATTAATGGAAGATTGTCCGGTATTTCCAGCTTAAAATACAGGTGGCGGGCCGTAAGCTGACCCGTGAAAATTGTCTGCATTTCAAACAATAATTTGGATAAATCGGCCGGAGCATAGGATATCGTCAACTGGTCTGACTCTATTTTGGACAAATCTAAAATGTCGTTTATTAAATTTAACAAGGCGTTGCCCGCTACATTAATGCTTGAAATACATTCATTACGTTCATCTTCCGGCATATCCGAATTTTCCAGAAGTTCACTGAAGCCGATTACCGCATTTAACGGCGTGCGGATTTCATGACTCATGGTGGCTAAGAAGAAGCTTTTGGCTTTTGCCGCATTTTGCGCTTCGGCGGCGGCCTGCTGGAGTTGATTCTGGATTCGATTGAATTCAGTAACATCCACCAAACTTTCCAGCACATATTCCAAATGCCCGTCCCGCAGAATCGGTAAGGAATTTAACTTATAATCATGATTGTTATATTGAACCGTACATTCGTAAGGTTCATGCTTATCCACCGCATGCTGAACCGGATTTTCCAAGGCGGCATTGTGCGTCAGCAAGGTATAAAAATTACCGTTGGATAATTGATTTACATCGGTGCAGTTTACCAGATTCAACGCCGCTTTATTGGCCCGCAACAGTTGTTTGCCGGAATCGAACAGTAAAATCGGAATGTTTAAATTATCCAACACTACCCGCTTTTCATACTCGTTGTTTTCTGAAATTATGCGATGGTCGCGACCAATGAAGATAAGTTCAAAAATATCCGCCGCTGAACGTAAGGAGTCTATGTCATAGTCAGATAACGCAACTTGAGGAGACAGGCTCAGCCGCAGACAACCCCGCAGTTTGCCCCGATATAAAAGCATCATCAGCAGGACAATTTCCTGCGGATTGTCGCCAATTAAATCCTCGACCCATTTCGGCGTGTCCGCCGCCAGCGTGCTGTTCGGCTTATAACAGTATATCCGCTGTAAAGCATTGCGGTTAAACCAATGCTTTACCGATTTGTCCTGCACGGCAAGCGTTTTGGGCAAAATACTATCTGCCGGAGTATTGACCGATGCCCACCATGAACATAATGCTAATTCTTCTTTTTGGGCGTCATATTCAAACTTCTGCACCGAGGTGCAGTTCAAATGCTCGCCAATCAAGGTAAGCAGTTCCTGCTGGGCATGTTCCGGATCCGCCTCCTGCAATACTGCGGTTAAACAACAGTTCAGCCACTGTTCACGCATATTGATATACTGCATTTTTTGTAATAATTCTAATTGGTCGGCCGCCAATTTCCTTTCCGCAGTAACATCAACTCCCAGCACAAAAATCCAGGAATCTTTGCCGGTCGGAGTAAGATGAGTCAGGTGCATTTGCAATTCAACATCATTGCCATTACAGGATTTTACCGATTTGGTGAACCGCATTTCTCCATCACGAAGGGTTTGGGCATTTTCCTGCATTATTTGTGAATAGAATTCCGGCGGCAAGTCTAACTCACTGTCATTATGCCCAATCACCTGCTGTGAGGTTAGTCCGGTCAATTTTTCCGCATATTTGTTCCAGCACAGATAACGGCCGTTATCATTCATGTCCTTTATGGTCATAATAGCGGGGATTTCATCCAGCATTACCTTTAGCAGGGGTTCTTGATTTTTGCGCATTTCGTCAACATTAAAACTCATGCCCAATAATAACTCTTTACCGTTGGCGCATTGCAGTTTTATTTTACGGGCGTGAACATGATGCACGCCGTCAGCGGCCGGAATATCTTCATAAATATCCAGATAATTATGCTGATGCATGGCTTTATGGTCATCGGCGGTATATTTTTCCGCCCATTCCGGTTCAAAAATATCCATATTGGTTTTACCGATTATCGAGCCGTACGGCTGTTTTAATATTTCATGAAAATACTTATTGGCCATAATAAACTTATTGCCGTTATGATAATCTTTTAAATATAATTGACAGGGCAACTGGTCTATTATCGTCTGGAACAAACTGTTGGCGTTATTCAACTCTTCTTTATGTTCCGACTCCGGCGTGATATCTCGAATCAGACCTAAAAATTCGGCTTTTCCGGTTTGCGGATTAAAATACTCTTTTACCTGCATTTCATGTTTACCGGGCAATGCCGGATTGACAATGCAATTATAACTTATGTCAAACTCCTTAGTGCCACCATTTAAGATTAGTTGCCACGCATTGAGGAAGAGTGAGCGCTGAGCCGGATGCACCACATTATCCATCGGCCATGATTTACCATCTGCATAATCCGGCCATAAATTTTTGTTGCCGTAGTGATAATCGGACATACCTTGGAGGTTACAGCGAAATACAAAAATATTTAACGCATGACAGATGTAATCCAGCAGGTTGCGGTGCAGGTTAAACTCATGTTGCTGTTTTGCGGCTGCGGTAATATCTTTAAACACCATTAAGGCACTGTTATGCGCCGCCAATGATTGCGCCCACGCTTTAACCCGTATGCGGTTGCCGCCTTTTAACAGTAACAACTCCACGTTATCCGGCAACTCCGCAACTTTACAATCCTGCTGTAAAACTGTGGCCAACGGCGAGGCAACCTCTCCGGAACCGTTAGCGGCCAAAAACTTAAACAACTCATTCGGAGATTTACCGATAACGCTTGCGGCGGAACATTGCAATAGCTCTTCCGCCGCCCGATTCAAGCCGGAAATATGGCCGTTTTCATTGGCAAGCAGTAACGCAAAGCCGGTAAGACTGAATGCGGCGGAATATTGAGCCTCCTGCGTGTCTTTGTGCTTTAATAGCGTGTTCCAACTGCTGATATCCTGCGAATACCAGAGCAGTTTATCGGCGCCGAAAATATTGGAAGGTATATGCTGTAAAGTACCAATACGTGATTGCCCTTGAATAGTATATGATATTTGCTGGGGCTCGCCGGGCTTCAGCTCCGTCAGTCTGGCTTTTATCTTTTCCGCCGGGTAGGGCAAATCATTGATGGATTGCAGAACGGGGGGTAAACTGCAATTTGATTCGGTGTGCCGGAAGAAATATTTGCCGTTTTTATTCAACACAAATATGCGGTTCGGCAGCATGTCAAGCAAAAACTTCATCTGCATATAACTGCGCCGCTGCCGCCAAAATAAAATTCCACCGATGACCAGCACTATCGACAGTATGCCGATGGCCGACCATAATGGCAAAACTACTTTCGAATACTTATCCCAAAACGACCTTGGCATATTTATATAGCTTATATCCGGCGGCATTTGACCGGGAAACAGATTGAATTGTTGCATTACCTCCCAGTCAAAAATGGTATAGTTGCGGCCTTCCGAAATTGGAATATTTCGCGGCGTATTGCCGGAAAGCAGCATGACGGCGGTTTGCCCGCTGTTTAAACCATGACGATATGCATCCGTCATTATTCCGCCCAGTTTGCCTTGACTCAGGCCGGTTTCATTGGTGCCCAGCACTGGAACAATGGCATTTTTAAACATTTTTTTCGTGTATTTTTGCACGTCGTCATGGTCATCACCATAGGCCTGTTTCCAAGCAACAAAAATAACAAAAGAGTCTTCCGGCAGCATCATTACCGTATTGTACATCGCCTCTGAATTCTGCTCCACCCCGGACAAGCTGAGAATGCTGAAATCTGAGGTGCTTTGCTTTAGTTTTTCCACCTCGGCGGCCATCAATTTGCCGCAGGAACTGCCGTCGGTAATAATCAGCGCTGTTTTGGCCATCGGGAACAACTGCCGCCCCAGCGCAAGGTTTTTCTGCAAATCAATGGTTTGCAGGTGGCCGGTGATATTTAAATTGTGTGGCGGCGTAAAGCCTTGCGGCGCAACGTAACCACAGAAAAATACCGGTTGTTGCTCCGGCAGTTCCGGTGCATGTTCCAGTAATAAATCCACGGCATCATTGTCGGTGGCGATAATTAAATTATAGCGTTTTTCCGCCAGAAGTTTCTCGATTTTTGCATAATTTTCCCGCCATTCGCCGTTACGCCATAAACGATTGGAAGCCAGTTCCACAATATCACTGCTTACCGCAATCGCCGAGGCCGAAAATGCATCATGCAAGCCGCCAAGCAACGAATCCGTCCAGCTGTAACCACGATAATAACTGGTGATAATTAAAACCTCTTTGGGCGGAATTTTTAAATCTTCTTCTTCAAAGCCGGCAAAAACCGGGATTTGAAGGTACAGAAAAAATATACCCAAAAACAGACAGAGCTTACGATAGTTTAAGTTCATTATTTTTTACTCCGTATCAAGGCGGATTTCAGGGTTTCTATGTTTACCGGCTTGGCGATGATACCCGTGAAGCCTGCGGCGGCAGTGCTATCGGCAGTTACCGCCCAGACTGGTATATTTTGCCATCTTTTATCTTTTTTCAGCCGGGTCAATAATTCAGTGCCGTCCATTTCCGGCATCCACAAATCGGTCAGAATTATTTCCGGCGTATAATCGGCCAACACTTTTAAGGCGTCTAAGCCGTTAACCGCCGTGCGTACTTCACAAGAAAACAGATTTAACATGCCTTTCAGCACTTGGAGGTTTATGGCCAAATCATCTACTATCAATACTTTTGTACAGTATTTACCCGGTTCCATCGTTATTTTTTGCACGACAGCAACCTTTTCTTCCGGCGGCGACGATACATATTTTACGTGTTTAAACTGCAGTGTGAAACTGCTGCCAACACCTATTTTACTGTTTAACTGCAAGCTGCCGTTCATACATTTTACCAGCCGAACTACGATGGGCAGACCTAAGCCGGTGCCGGCCATCGCTTTACTGCCATGCAGGGCTTTATCCTGTACAAAAGGTTCAAAAATCTTCTGCTGATACTCGTTACTGATGCCAATGCCGGTGTCCGATACTTCAATAGTTAAGTCGCCTTCTGCACTGTTTGCGGCGTTGAACAACACATTTAAGGTAATACTGCCGTGATCGGTGAATTTTACCGCATTGCCAAGCAAATTCAAAATTATTTGCCGGATTCTGGCGGCATCCAGCCATAGCCACGGCAACTTATCCGGGAGCTTCAGCACAAAATCCAGCTTTTTACTTTCTATCCGATAACGGAAAATGGCGGCAATTTCTTTACATAAATTTGCTAAATCCGTCTTCTCCGGAAAGATTTTCATCTGTTTGGCATCCAGTTTGGACAAGTCTAAAATATCATTTATCAACTTCAGCAATGCATTGCCGCTCAGATTGATGCTGGTCAGATACTCCCGACGGGTTTCCGGCGTTAAATCGGCGTGATTTAATAATTCACTGAACCCGATTACCGCATTCAACGGCGTGCGCAATTCATGACTTACCGTGGCTAAAAACATCCCTTTGGCCTGTTCAGCATTGCGTGATTCCAGCAAAGCCCTGGTCAACTGTTTCTGCGTGGCGTTGGCATCGGTCATATCCACCAAGGTCTTTAATATATACAACAATTCCCCGTTCAGGATAATCGGATAGGCATCCAGACGGTAATCCCGCCCGCCAAGCTGAAGATTCTTACTGTGCGACTGATGATCGGCCAAGGCACGCACTACCGGACAGTCGATGGCTCGGCACGTGTCGCCGCAAAAACTCATATAACACGGTTTGCTTAATATTTCACTTTCGGTTTTACCGGTAATCCGCACGGCCGCATTGTTTACCCGCACCAAATCCAAATTAGGATTAAACAGCATTATCGGAATTTTTATCGTGTCTAAAATCAACCGCTTTTCGTACTCACTGCGCTCCAGACTTTCGGCGGCAATTTTACGCAACAGCAGAATTTCCATAATATGACCGCCGGCATAAAGCAACTCCCGATTACGGCTGGTCAGCGTGTACGGATGACTTTCAAACGATAATGCAATATGGCCGTATAAGCGTTCACCATGACGAATCGCTACGGCAAAAATTGAGCTTACACGACCACCGCCGGCAAACTGCGAATAACTGCCAAGTTGCTCCAAGTCCGAATCGCCGGCCAGCAACGGGAGGTCCACCAGTTTACCGTCCCGGAAACTGCGCAACCAGGGTTCGGCGGATTCGGCCAGAATCGGCATCGGCAGTTTGTCCAGCTGCGGCGTGATGCCCGGCGCTACCCATTCGGATAACGGCATGGCGCGATTACTGGTTTCATTATATATACACATAAAACAACGGTCGGCTTTCATGCGGCGGCCAATGGTGGCTAACAAAAGTTGAATGCCGCCGGTATAATCATCTTCCGCCACCGCTTTTTCCAGACAAATATTAAAGACTCGTTCCTGTTCGGCATAATCTTTTAAGTTCTCCACCAATTTATGCCGCTCCTTAGTTAAACGGGTGGCTTCGGTAACATCAACCCCCAGCGAAATCAATAATTGGCGGGTTTGCGGGGTGCCGATAACTATCGATTGTACATCAAATATGATTTCGGTATCTTCGCCGGATTTTGTGTTTTTGCTGAAGTTTATCAATGAATGGTGCCGGCCGTTCTCCATCGCAATACGGTTGATTTCTTCAATCAACGCAAATTTATCGCTTAAACCGGCAATGTCGGCATAGCTGCGGCCTAAAACTTCTGCGGCGGAGATGTTGCTGGCATTTTCCGCTACATGATTCCAAATTACGTATTTGCCGCGGTCAGACACGTCTTTGGCTACAATCATGGCCGGAAGATGATTTAAAATGGCCTGCAAGATGGAGTTGGTTTCCTGCAGTTTATTGCGGTTGGAGACCAGTTCCGTCATATCCAGACTAATACTTAGTAAATAATCCATGCCGTTATGCTGCGGCAGACGAACTTTACGGGTATATAACGACAATTTACTGCCGTCCGGCTTGGTAAACGGTTCAATAGTATCGACCCGAATGCCGTTCTCCATAATCGCAACATCGTTTTTCTGATATTCCCCCACCAGTTCCGGCGGAAAGATATCCGCATCGGTACTGCCGATTAAAGACCCTTCGGGGCGGTTCAGCATTTGGTAATAATGCCGATTACAGATGACAAATTTATTGCCGTTATAATAATCTTTTACCGACAGGAAGCAGGGGAGATTATCCAATATCCCCTGCAGCATATTATTACTGTAATGAATGGCGTTTTCCCGGACGGTTTCATTTGTAATGTCATAAACTACGCCAAGTAAAAGCTTTTCTCCGTTGGCTCTGGTGATGACTCGACGGAAAAATTCCCCCTGCCGGGTGCCGGCGTCCGGAGTGGTGAAGGCGTGGAAGGAACGTAACGGCTCATTACTTTCCGCCGCCTGACGGTCATCTCGCAGAAATGCCGCCGCTTCTTCCGCCGAACTGAACAAGTCCAAGTCCGTTTTTCCGATAATCTGTTCCCGGCTTTTGCCTAATAAACAGCACACCTTGCTGTTACATTCCGTATAACGGAAGTCGTTGGCGATATCTTTTACAAATACATAATGCGGAAGATTGTCCACAATGTTATGAATCAATAAGTTGGCATCATTTAAGTCTTCAGAATATTTTAATTCCCCGGTAATGTCCACCGCGGTGGTAAGTATTAAGCGTTCCCCGATGTCTTTTATCAGCAGCTTTTTAGTTAATTTCAGCGTGCGGCGGCGTCCGGACTGGTCCACCACATCGGTGATGCAGTTGCGTTCGGCATTTGTTTGCAGCAATGACACATCTTCCGAACGGTAACTGACGGCGGTACGACCATCTTTAAAAATATCAAAATCAGTTTTCCCGACAATGTCTTCCTGACTTACCCCAAGTAAATTACTGAGGTTTTTATTGATGGATAAATATCGGAAGCCGGATTCCACATTCTTTACCGCAATGTAACACGGCAGGTTTTCCATAATACGTGTCAACATAAAGTTGGCATCGTACAACTCTTTTTCATGACGGCGTTCTTTCGTTACATTACGGATAATGCCTAAATACTCCTTTTTGCGGCTGTTCGGCGCGGTTAAATAATGCACAGTCATCCGGAAATACTGCATTAGATCGGCGGATTTTACCCGGTAGGTGATGTCTATTGCCGATACTTCATTTTTTAACAACAGCCGCCACTGATGCAGGAAATTATCGCAATCCTCCGGCAGAACCCAGTCGGCAATACGGCACGGCGTGCCGTCTGGATTCCAGCCCCAAAACTCTTTCGGCAAGTTTTCAAAACCGGGAATACTGTCCGTTGAACAGTGAAAATAGACGATGCCGGCCATCTTTACGGTTTCTTTTAGCGTATTTAATTTTTGCAGATACGCCGTTTTTTGTTCATATTCTGCCGTGATGTCGGTAAATGTCATTACGGCGCCGCATGCGGTTTTACTATTCTGAAGCAAGGGTTGAATCCGGGCTTTTATATGATAACGGCGCCCTTTATTGTCCAGCAAGACTAAAGTTTCACCCAAGTCTACGGTGCGAACCTCTTTTATGGCGGTTTCAAACGGTGGTTCCTCCAGATTGTCATTGGCAAAATTACGCAAATTGAATACGTTTAAGGCTCGCTTGCCGATTAACTCATTGCCGGATAAGCCCAGCAGTTTTACCGCCGCAGGATTGACAAATGTGATGCCGCCATTCAAGTCAATCGCCACCAATGCTTCAGTTACAACATTCAACGTGCGACGCAAATGGTCTGATATCGCCATTATTCCGCATCTGGCCTTATGCAGGTCATCAATATCATCTATGTTAATCGCCACCGCCACTTTATGCGCAATGCCGCAGAATATGCGATTTAACTGCGCCCGGTAACGACGTTGATTCCAGTCAAATTCCAAGCATCTATGATTGCCGTCCAGCAGAATTTGCCGCACTAAGTCGATTAGTTTATAGCCCAAACCGTCAGGTAATTCCAATATGGTCAGCTTTTTTAGAATTATACTGTTGCCGGAATTAAAAATTATTTTGCCGTTTGCATCCACTACAATGGAAAAACGGTTTAATTTACGCAGGAAAGCCAAACGGCTGCGCAACTTATAATATTTATATATGCCCCACCACATAACCAATGCGGCAATCGCCAAAAACGGCGGCACCCAAAGCGTCAGCCGCCGCCGGAACATGGTCTGTTCCGACACATCGTCATTGATTAGTTTGGCATTTTCCGGCAACATATCCGGCGACAATTTATACTGTTCAAGTTCCGGATAACTAAATACTATTGCCGCCGGAGAGGTTTGTACCGGAATGTCTCCGGCTTTCTCGCCACGCAATATCCGCCCGGTAATCTCGGCCAAGGCTTGACCGTGCCGCCGGGCGGAAATCATTATTCCCCCAAGCGCAAAACGTTCGGCCCCATTGTCCTGCGTAACAAAAAACGGCGCTTTAGTGGCGGCTCGCAGGCGGGGAAGCACATTATAAAAAACATCCGGCACATTGCCGGCATCGGTTTTTGCCGCCCAGTTATTCAATATTACTACGGAACTTTCCGGGATTTTAATCAACTCTTTAAGCAACGTTTCGGTATCATACTCAAGCCCGTTAAGCAGAGTTAAGTTTATATCCTTCAACTCCTTTTGGTGTTGACTGACATAATCATTTATCATCCGGCCGTCATCGCCGCCGTCGGTTATCACCACCATATCGGTTAAATCGGGCAACAGTTTGGCCGCTAAAAGCGCAGATTGCAAATTGAGTTCAGGAACGGCAACGCCGGTGGTTTGGTCTTCATACGCCAATTCCGGCACCCGCCATATCGGATAACCACCGAAAATCAATGGAATCTTCTCCGGAAGAAGCAGTTTTTGCTGAAAGAATAACTCGACCGCCGGGGCGTTTACCGCCACAACCAAATCATATAAATTACTGTCTAAAAGTTGTTGCAGTAAATTGATGGAGTCCGGCTGAACTGATAAATCCGGTTTGCTTAACACATCCAGCTCAATTGTGTCTATGGTAACCGGACGGCTGATATACTGAAAATAATTGCGGAAACCGGTTAAAACATCATTGGTCCAGCTATAAGTAGTGCTGTATGAATTTATGTATAAAACACGCCAGGGTGCAATGCCGGCTTTGGTCTTCTCCGGTTCGGCCTGCACCGAAAAACACACGCACCACATCAGTATAAAGAGGCCGCGCCATACCAAACGTTTGGCCATTACTTACCACCTTTTGCATTATCGAATAGTATATAAATACATATCTTACTCCTATACAATATAACCATTTGGCGGATTTGTCAATACCATAAATAAAAAAAAGTCCGAACCTTTAATTGATTCGGACTTTTTTTCGACCTTTTATGGCCGTTTTCAGATGTCGGCTGATGCCAACATGGAAATTACATCATTCCCATGCCGCCCATTCCACCCATTCCACCCATGCCGCCGGCCGGAGCCGCCGGTTCTTTTTCATCCTTTAAATCGGTGATCAAGCATTCGGTGGTCAACAGCAAACCGGAGATGGAGGCCGCATTCTGCAACGCACTGCGGGTTACCTTAGTCGGGTCCAGAATACCTTCCTTCATCATATCCACATATACGCCGCGAGCCGCATCAAAACCTTCGTTGCCCTTCAGTTCCTTAACCTTCTGAACTACAACGCTGCCTTCATAGCCGCCGTTAGCCGCAATCTGACGCAACGGTTCTTCAATGGCACGCATTACAATGCCCGCACCAATCGCACTGTCGCCGGTCAATTCCAAGTTAGCCAACTTGCTGCTGGCACGGATTAAGGCCACGCCGCCGCCCGGTACAATACCTTCTTCCACCGCCGCACGAGTAGCGTGCAAAGCGTCTTCCACACGGGCTTTCTTTTCCCGCATTTCAGTTTCTGTAGCCGCTCCAACGTGGATTACCGCTACGCCGCCGGCCAGTTTAGCCAAACGTTCCTGCAGTTTTTCACGGTCATAATCGCTGGTGGTGGCCGCAATTTCATGACGAATCTGCGATACACGCCCGGCGATGGCACTCTGCTTACCGGCACCTTCCACAATCGTGGTGGAGTCTTTATCAATAGTAACACGTTTGGCACGGCCGAGGTGTTCCAGAGTAACGCTTTCCAGCTTAATGCCCAAGTCTTCGCTGATGCAGGTACCGCCGGTTAATACCGCAATATCCTGTAACATCGCTTTACGACGATCACCAAAGCCCGGAGCTTTTACGGCGCAGACATTCAAGATACCGCGAATCTTGTTCAATACCAATGTCGCCAAGGCTTCGCCGTCTACATCTTCCGCAATAATCAACAACGGCTTGCCTTCTTTGGCCACCATCTGCAGCAACGGCAGCATGTCATTCAGATTGCTGATCTTCTTTTCATTGATCAACATATAGCAATCGTCCAGCACTACGTTCATATTTTCGGTATCGGTTACAAAGTACGGAGACAAGTAACCCTTGTCAAACTGCATACCTTCAACTACATCCAACGTGGTGTCAATAGTTTTGGCTTCTTCTACGGTAATAGTACCGTCTTTGCCCACTTTATCCATCGCATCGGCGATAATCTTACCAACTTCGGCATCGCCGTTGGCGGAAATGGTGGCCACCTGAGCTACCTGCGCCGGATCACTTACCGGAATACTGATACTCTTAAGTTCTTTTACCAGAACTTCCACCGCTTTATCAATGCCGCGCTTCAGTTCCATCGGGTTGGCCCCGGCGGTTACGTTCTTAAGGCCTTCACGGTATACGGCTTCAGCCAAAACTGTAGCTGTAGTAGTACCGTCACCGGCGATATCGCTGGTCTTGCTGGCTACTTCTTTTACCATCTGTGCACCCATGTTGGCATAGGGGCAGGACAATTCGATTTCCTTAGCTACCGACACACCGTCCTTGGTGATGGCCGGAGAACCGTACTTCTTATCCAATACCACGTTACGGCCTTTCGGACCTAAGGTGGTTTTTACTGCTTTGCTCAACAAGGTTACGCCGTCCAATATTGCACGACGGGCTTCTTCTGAAAAAATTAGCTGCTTAGCCATAATATATTATCTCCTGAAAATTTCTATTAAAAATGAATCTGATTAACCGACAATCGCCAGAATTTCGTCCTGACCGATTACTTTGTACTCTTTGCCGTCATACTTGACTTCGGTGCCGCCGTAACGACTGGTAAGCACAATATCGCCCACCTTTACATCAAATTCAATCTTCTTGCCATTGTCATCCATCTTGCCGGTGCCCAATGCAATTACTTTGTATTCCTGCGGTTTTTCCTTAGCGGTGTCCGGAATGAAAATTCCACCCTTCATCTGTGCCGCTACATCGACAATTTCCAGCAATACACGATCGCCCAACGGCTTAATGTTTACGTTCGCCATTTTTGTTTTCTCCTGTTTTATGTTGTTTATACTATTAAAAAATTAATATTAAGGTTTTGCCGAAAACTACCGGATTTCGGCAAAACACATTGGTGAGGTTGATTATTTATCGTTCACAACTTCAGCATCGACAATCGTGTCATCATCATCGCCTTTACCGCTCTGCTGCTGACCGGCGTCGCCGTTCGGAGCTTGCTGACCGGCCTGTTCTCCGGCGGCCTGCTGCTGCGAATAGATTTCCTGGCCGAACTTCATCAAGTTTTCTTCCAGACTCTTCATCGTCGCCTTCATCGCTTCGGTATCATCGGCTTCCAACTCCTTCTTCAGCTTGGCTATGCCGGCTTCCACCGGAGCCTTAACATCGGCGGACAATTTGTCGCCAAATTCCTTAAGCTGTTTTTCCACCTGATAAATCATGCTGTCCGCCTGATTTTTTACTTCAATCTTTTCCTTGGCACTCTTATCCTGGTCGGCATGAGTTTTGGCGTCATTCACCATCTTTTCGATTTCAGCGTCATTCAAGCCGGAGTTCGCCGTAATGGTAATCTTCTGTTCCTTGCCGGTGCCGCGGTCTTTAGCGGTTACGTGCAGAATACCGTTAGCATCGATATCAAAAGTTACTTCAATCTGCGGCACGCCGCGCGGAGCCGGAGCAATACCGTCTAAGCGGAAGTTACCGATGGTCTTGTTGGCCGACGCCATTTCACGTTCACCCTGCAGAATGTGGATATCCACCGACGGCTGATTGTCGGCCGCCGTGCTGAATACCTGAGTCTTGCGAGCCGGAATCGTGGTGTTACGGTCAATTACTCTGGTGAACACGCCGCCTAAGGTTTCAATGCCCAAGGACAACGGAGTTACATCCAGCAATACTACGTCATTAACTTCACCACCCAAAACACCGCCCTGAATTGCGGCGCCGCAGGCTACTACTTCATCCGGGTTCACGCCCTTATGCGGTTCCTTGCCGAAGATCTCCTTGGCTTCCTGCTGAACTTTCGGCATACGGGTCATACCGCCTACCATAATTACTTCCTTAATATCGGAGCTGCTTACGGACGCATCACGCATACAGTTCTGGCACGGGCCCTCGGTACGGCGAATCAAACCGTCTACCTGCTTTTCCAGTTCCGAACGGGTAAACGTTACATTCAAGTGCAACGGACCATCGGCATTCATGGTGATGAACGGCAGATTGACTTCTGTAGACATACTGCTGGACAATTCGCATTTCGCCTTTTCCGCCGCTTCTTTCAAACGCTGCAACGCCTGCGGGTCTTTACGCAAGTCCACGCCGTGTTCACGCTGGAAACTGTCGGCCAAAAAGTCGATTAAGCTTAAGTCAAAGTCGTCCCCGCCAAGGTGAGTATCACCGTTGGTGGCTTTTACTTCAAACACGCCGTCGCCGATTTCCAGAATTGAAATATCGAACGTACCGCCGCCCAAGTCGTATACCGCTACAACTTCTTCACTCTTCTTATCCAACCCGTAGGCCAAGGCCGCCGCCGTCGGTTCGTTTACAATACGCAGAACATCCAAACCGGCAATTTTACCGGCGTCTTTGGTCGCCTGACGCTGACTGTCATTAAAATAAGCCGGTACGGTGATTACCGCCTGCTTGATTTCTTCACCCAAATAGGCTTCGGCATCGGCTTTCAACTTCTGCAGAATCATGGCCGAAATTTCCGGCGGAGAGAAAACTTTGTCGCCCGCCTTAATGTGCGCATCGCCGTTTTTGGCTTCTACCAGTTCATAAGGGATATTGGCACGATCCTGTGTGGTTTCGCTGTAACGACGCCCCATAAAACGCTTTACAGAAAATATCGTGTTTTTCGGGTTGGTTACCGCCTGACGCTTAGCCAGCTGACCTACCAGGCGTTCTCCGCTTTTGGTAAATGCCACTACCGACGGCGTAGTGCGGTTGCCTTCCGCATTCGGAATAACCTTTGCTTCGCCATGTTCCATTACCGCCATACAGCTGTTGGTGGTACCCAAGTCAATACCAAGAATCTTACTCATAGTACTTTCTCCTTTTTATATTATAAAATTTTTATTGTTTTTTTACTTTCCAAATCTCAACGCCTAAGTGTATAGCAATTTACATGCCAAGTTATTGATGCTTGCGTTTAAGTTGTTAGCATTCAATGAGAAAATAAAATAATGCTAATTTTAATGTGCAATATGGTGTGCCGAATGTTAAAAATGTGGCACATTGTGTGCCAGAATGTGTGTCAAAGCAGTTTGCCCAGCAGAAACGGTACGGCGTTTTCTGTACGTAATATGCGTTCCCCCAACGATATACAACGGCCGCCGGACTGGGCTAATAAATTTACCTCATAGTCCGTAAAGCCGCCCTCCGGCCCGATACATACGGCGAGTTGGCGCAAACGGTAATCGGTGGACTGCCACAGTTCGCCGGTGGGGTGGCATACTAAAAACTCTTTGTGTAAAACAAGTTGCGGCAAAACATCTTCCGCAAACGGCTTGAAGAAACGATGAAATTCTATGTGCCACGGCACGGTGTCCACGCACTGCTCCAACGCCAGCAACTCCTGCTCCGCCAGATATTCCGGCGTTAGGAACGGCGAACTCCAGTAACTTTTCTCTACTTTAAAGCAACCGAAGAAATGAAAATTTTTAACTCCTAATGTCGCGGCATAGTGTAGAACTTTGCGTAAGGTTTTGGGGCGGGGCAGAGCCATCAATAAGGTAATCGGGCAGGGGGCGGGCGGCGGTTCGGTTAAATTCAGTGCCAGCACGGTATATTCCGCACTCTGTTCCACAATACTGCCGGTGCCGATTAACCCGTTATATTGGCCGATTTTACAGCTGTCGCCCGCCATTTTCCGCAATGTCTGCACAATGTGACTATGCCGCCGACCGGATAATTTTACGGTGTCGGCGGCAATATAGTCTTCCGGTTGTACAATAATCAAGTTCATATATCTATATAATATAGCAGAAGAACAATATTATTGCAAAATACACCGGTTAAATTATTGGTGTTTTTGTTTGGTTTTTATCACAAAAACCATAGCCAGGCACAACAATAATCCAGCGATAAGGTAGATAATCACCTTGGTTACGGTGTTAAAATTTACCAACGACGGCTTAATTTCCAGGCTTTTTACATACGCCTGATATACCGCATCGGCAAATTCTCTTTGCTTCAATACGCGATTTTGAATTTTTTCCGGCGTGGCAAAGAGTTTTTTACTTAAATCCTCATCGTATTTTACGTTTTTCAATGCTACGCTGAAACGCTCCTGACCATCACGGGTAAAATGCTTACGGGACAATATCAAGCCGGTGGCTTTATCAATAATAAACTGTCTGGCAAAGGTACGTTTTTCCAAATACTCCGCCTGATGATTTTTATACCATGCCGCATTTTCACGGGATAATTTTTCCATTATCTCCGGGGTATAGTTAAACGTTACATCTATCTGATAACAGGGAATGTTATTATACGCAGTTTCGGTAACTTTAAATTCGCTGTTGTCCAGTTCTTCCGGCGCAATTCGGGCGTACAAAAGTTCCGGCATCCATAATGCCGGTGTGTCAATAACCTCCATACTGATTTTGTATTCCGGACTATCGCCATAAGTGCCGCTGTCGTTTTTAATATAAACTTCCCAAGGTGTTTTGCTGAGGTTACGATACAGCTCTATTCGCATAAATACTGAACCATTATTGTATTGACGGTAATATTTCCAATATGGCGAATAGGGGAGATATGCAACGTCTGGTGCTGATTCTTTAAACGGATTAGCCAGTTCGGCGGAAAAGCTGAGTTTGGCACTTTGGGTAAAAGCATTGGTCAACAGCTCCCGGCCGTTGTCAGCCATGCCGACAAGACCGGAAAAAATAATAAGAGTCGCCGCTAAGGTTTTTATAAATAAATTCATTCTACAACTCCCCAAGGTTCAGTAGTTATATATAAACGCCACCCAAATCCTTGTGTTATCAGGATAAGTTTTTCACCGGAATATTTAAAACTGTCGGTATAAAATATGGGTTCGCCATATTGATTTACCGTAATTTCATAAGTTCCGCATTGCGGTTCCATACGTACTGGTGCGCCTTTTTCCTGGATTGGCGAGCGGAAAAATAGTTTCCCATTGGGGGCGGCACTGATTTGTCTGGCAGAATAGCTCACTCCGGACGGAGTACTGCGGGCGGAAAATGTCATACCTGCTGTATTACCGCTGACGTTGCCGGACGGATAAGAATAACCATCACAGACCAATAAAAATCTGGCTTTTTCAGCCGTTTGGTCATTGTTTTGTGAGACCGTCGCCGTTGGACTGCCATCATCACATGCCATGCCTGATAGTATTAAGCAGGTAAGAATGGTTAATGCAATATATATATTTTTTTTCTTCATTGCTAAACCTTATTTTTCTTCGTGTTTAGAACATTGCGTTGTAGCAGTATGCTCATCCCTAGTGTAAGAATATTCCAGTGTGGCAGTATCATATGTGAAGGTTGTAATTAACACGGCCCAAGCTATTCCATCTCCGGTGCCATTATGGGGATGGCCAGTTAATTCATTGTTCACTGCTGGTTCAAATGTAAAATCAATAACTTTCGATCCTTTTTCAAGATGAACACTTCTTCTTGCTATTGCAGTTCTTCCACATCCAACATTGGCTGGCACATTAACACTGTCTGTAATGCTTTCTGCATATAAGGCTATACATGCAATAAACAACATTAAACTTACGATAAAACACTTTTTTAAAATTGACATTTTTTTATCTTTCTTTGTTTTGGGTTTTATTGCTCGTCAGTTTACATTATATCATTTTTTATTATTTGTCAAGTGTTTATAATAAAATATTTGCGAATTAAAAAATCAGTGCTATTGGTATATAATAGTAAAATTGCTGGAAAGATTTTTATATGAAATATCAGGATGTGTTCTTACGTTACAGTGCCGGTTTTTTGACCGGAAACGAGGATTTTGACCGTAATATCGAGTTGAAACGGGCGCATACTTTGCGGGTGGTGGACTATGCCCGGAAAATTGCCGAATCAGTAGAGTTGGCCGGCAATTTATACGACTCGGCGTTATATGCCGCCTTACTGCATGATTACGGCCGCTTTGAACAGCTTAAACAATACAATACTTTTAAGGACGCCGACAGTGTAAATCATGGCGAGTTCGGCGCAAAATTGTTGACTGAACAGCAGTTTTTAGCTGACCTGCCAGCAGAACAGGCAACAAATATAATTTCTGCAGTACGCTGGCATAACGCCAAAATTTTGCCGTCAACGCTTTCCGGCGATGCGTTGCTGCTTACCCAAATCACCCGTGATGCCGATAAACTGGATATTATTCAACTGGTGCTGAGTTATCATGTTAATCATTTGGACAATCCCACGGTAACATTAGGGTTAAGTTTAGAACGGCGTTTGTCGGCAAAAGTGGTGGCCGCCATTGCCGCCGGAGGTAATCCGGCTTACGGCGATCTGGAAACCGTGTATGACTTTGCCATGGCTAAACTCTCGTGGTATTACGACTTGAACTTTCCGTGGAGCCGGGCAGAATATCTGCGCCGCGGCTATGCCGACCGCATTCATGAATTTGTCTCCGGCATCCAGGAAGCCGAACAGCTGTTTAATGATTTTCAACAAAAAATCAAAAAATGATTTGACAAAATATAACCATTGAGTTATATTTTTGTCTATATGGAAAGGTTTTTATTGTGCAGGAAAAGAAGAAAAAATTCATTGAATTGCCATCTGTAGAAGCGTTTATTGGAAAACAATGTATAGAGGTGCAAGATGAATACCGGGATATTGTAGCTGAGTTGGAAAAAAATGGGCGTTTGATGAGTCCGACTGGCGAAAAGGTAGACTCTTCCTTATTCGTTATTCGAGTGATTCAAACGGCGAATATTAGAGTTTTTTACCTATATGGTTTAGATGATGTTATTTGGGGGATTCATGGTTATGTTAAAAAAACTAAACAAATCCCAATAAAGGAATTAAAACAGGCTAAGCGTGTGGTTAATGCCTTAAGAGCAAAAGGGTTTATACTATGAAAAAATATATGACAGACAATGAAATTGCCGAAATGTTGCAAGATTTTAATCCGGCGGAGGCTTATGCCCGGCAGAGTGCCGAGCGGGATTCAGTTATAAATGATCCGGACAAGGCTGAATTTTTGGAAGCATGCCGTGAACGCCGTGCGATTGCAGAAGCATTGTATAAAGCCAGAACCGAGGCTAATTTAACTCAGGCTGAAGTTGCGGATCGAATGAATGTTTCTCAACCTTATATTGCAAAGCTTGAAGGCGGCCGTGGTAAAATTTGCTGGTCGGCTATTTCACGCTATGCCGCAGCATGCGGAAAGCGAATTAATATTACGTTGATTTAGGCGCAGTAATAAGACAAAATCGGATAAGCGTGGAAATTGTCGATATATACTGAGCGGCAATAAATTTCATATAGAGCAAAAAAATCCCGGCTGTTTTTAACAACCGGGATTCTTTTTATTTAATTAACGAACGCTGATGCCGAACAAATAGTACGGGCGATCGTGTTCGCTGGGCTTTAAGATAATTTCTTTGATTTTCTTGGCCGGATTCGGATTACTCCAGCGGTAGTAGATCAAAGACATATCCCGGCCAGCGGCGGTTTTCCACTCTTTGCCGCACTCCGGCCCCATGTGATAGGAGTAAACCGGAGTGAAAATACTGCTGAGACTGCGGCCATAGATGAACGGGATTTCTACCGAACTGCCGTCTTCATACACTACGGTGCAATACGCCATCACTTTATCAAAGTCGGCGGCACTGCCTAAATTGGCGTGCAGGAATAACAGCTCATCGGCGGTCATCGGATTCAGGTTAATCTTAACCTCGGCAGGGAACAGACGGTTGACCGGGGAGTATAACGCTACGGCTCCGGTTTGACCGTTTATTTGCGGAATCATGAAGGCCGCATTACCGACATAATTGGGCTTGCCGGGGGTGAAGATTTTATCCAAATCATAAGTTTCACCATTCATGAACGGATTTTCTTTGGCGGAAAGCTCTATATTGGCGGCCGGTGTAATATCCAGCATATAGCCGTCAAATCCCGGTTTTACGCCGGGTTCCGGCCAGATTTCTTTGGACAGAATCGAAAACTCACGGTGGAAGTCGCCCAAGCCTTTATTGGCCTCCGGAGAAGCCGTCCACGCCCAGACTGCGGCACGCAGGTACGGCGCCAATTGATGGAAGTACATCTCCAGCGAGTCGTTACTGCCGAAATACCCGGTCCAAGTGGTGGCCAGCAGGCCCCAGGCACCGGCACGTTTTACCGACATGGCCATATTTTCGATATTATTGGTTTCATACCAGGTGCAACCTAAAGTTTTAAAACCTTCGCTGTTTAACAGCGGAATGCACGGGAACTGGCTGTCGGTGTCGGTGCCGGAGTAGTTCCAGTCGGCAATCACGATATCACGCGGCAACTTGTCGCGGTACTCTTTTACATTTTCAATACGCATACCGCTGGAGTTGCTGGACTCTTTCGGCGTCATCATCATGTCGTGCCACATCATGGTTTTGATGCCGCGTGCTTTCAGGAAGTTGTAATAGTGCATGATGTCGGTCATCACCAAATCCGGCAACCCACGCTTAATATTTTCGGGCTGGAACGGATAGCGGCCAATCATATCGACTTCATCGTGGCCAATGTGGACGTATTCCGGATTATCGAACGCTTCAATTATTTCGATCAGAATATTATCCATAATCGGATAAACGCCGGGGTGGGAAACGTTATAGGCATACGGAGTAGCCGGGTCTTCGGCCATTTCCAGATTCTGACCGTTCTGGAAGAACCATTCCAAGTGGCCGAGTGTCTGAAACAACGGATAAACATCAATATAATTGTCTTTACAAATGGCCAAAAACTCTTTTAACTGCGCTTTGGTCATGGCTTTGGGCATGTGAAGATTTTTGGTGGAGTCCCACGCTAAATATTCAATTTCGTAAACAATTTTGTTCATTTTGTAGCGGCCGAACAGGTCTTCCGCCATTTTGCCGTGCAGATTCAAGGAGCCTTCATCGGCCAGCAAATGTACACCACGGAACTCCATATCCGGGTAGTCGACAATCGTTTGAGCGGCAATTTTGCCGTTGTCTGCCAAACTCCGCAGAGTTTGTACTGCATAATATACGCCACGGGCGGATTTGGAGACGATAGAAATGCCTTTCGGGGTAATTTTCATCGCATAGCCGTCGGGTTGTTCCGGGCTGACCAAATCATCTGATTTTGCCCCGACTACGGCTTCAATTTCGGTTTCTTCTGTGCCGGAAGCGTTTAACTTTGCGTATAAACGGGCCACGGCTTTTTCCAGACGGGCTTCTTCGGCATCTTCCACTTCATCGCTGTCAAAATCAATATCCAGATCAAACGTCTTGCCTAACACCAGTTCACCCTGCAGCATGGTCTGCTTTTTAATAGCGGGCATAACCGGGAGTTTTTGGGCGGCAACGGGGAGTTTTAATTCCTGATTCGGGATTATTTCCACCGGTGCCGAGGCGTTTTCGGCCACAATCGGGCGGGGAATTGCAATGTCCGGGTTCGGTTTAAACTGTAAGGTGATATCGCTTTCAAAAACCTCTCCATACTTAAACGGGATGTCATGTTTGCCGATCCAGTAGCAGGAGAAACCTTCAAAGGTTACGTCGCGGCGATTCACCACGTTCAGGCTCATACCTTTGTTAACGGTGATAATCAATTCACCGTATTTGCCGTTAAATGTGAGTTTTCTGGCGTCGGTAATATACTGCTCCTGCGTGCGTTCATCGGCCGGAATAGTACCGGAAATGGTTCTGCCGTCGGCAAGGTCGGCGGTATAGGTGGCGCCGGCCAGGAAGAAGTCCATAACATTAATGGCCGAATATTCAATATTGCAGGGAACGTCTTTGGAAAGTTCACCTTTGAATTTGATGTTTACCGAGTCGCCGTCGCTAACGGCTGAATAGTCAATGACTTTAAAATCGTTATTTTGCGATGGTACCGTGTTCACAACTTGCTTGTTGTCAACCATATCATGGGTAAATGTACATGGTGAGGAGTGATTCCAAAACCATTTTTGTTGCCACGGCGGTTCCACGGCAATGATTCTGGAACAGGCGGAAACATCACCCAGCGGACTTTGAATCATCAAGCCCCGCTTGGCGGTCATGCTCAGCTTCAGGTCTCCGGCGCCAGCCACCGCAGCCCCGAATGCCGCAATCCCCATCAAAAGATGTTTGTAGTTCATTTTGCATTACTTTCTTTGTTAAGTTCTCTGATATTTTTACATTAGCACGTTTTAAACATAACACTGAATTCGAGGTTTGTCAAGTGAAAAATCAGAGTTAAAGCCGGAAAAAATGCTTTGCGTAGAACGGTAACGGCGGGTAAAAACAACTATATCGTTGAAGTAAAAAATGCTAATCGGCGATGAAAAAAGTGAAAAAAAACGAAAAAAAAGCAAAAAAAATAAAAAATACTTCAACGTTGGTCTTGACAGTTTAAAAAGCAATGCTATTATAAACATTGTAACAAATAAAAAGTCATAAGGAAGAATTGATGAAAAAGAAGTTTACGTTGATCGAGCTGCTGGTGGTAATTGCAATTATTGCGATTTTGGCGGCAATGCTGCTGCCGTCGTTGGGGCGGGCTCGTGAAATGGCGAAAAAAGCAAGTTGTACATCTAATCTGAAACAGGATACATTGGCGTTTCAATTATATGCCAACGATAATTCCGGCTGGAATATTATGGCGGCTTATTATTATCCCTGGTATAGCTGGGAAGGGATGTCGGCCAATTTAGGGCTGGATTATAAAGGCCATGGCGATGTATATACATCTAAAGGTTTTCCGTCTAATCGAAAGGTAACGGCGTGTCCGTCCGGGGTAAATATTGAATATACCGGCGGTTATTATGCCAACATCAGTTACGGCGTGCCGCTGATTTGGACGGGAATCAGCGGTAAGGACTCCATGTATGAAGACTATAATTGCGAAGTCGAGTTGGTGGGCGAAAACGGCGGATATGCGCACTTTGTTAAAATGGAGCGTGTGCCAAGTTCTACTTATGCGTTAGTGGCGGATACCGCTTACGGGCCGGATTTTGAATCTGACGGCGGCGTGGTTTCGGCCGGGTTGCAGTGTAATGTATTTTATCGTTATGATTATAATTATTCGGCTATTTGCAAGCGGCATAACGGTTTGGGCAATATCGGCTTTGGCGACGGTCATGTCGGCGATACTTCGGATAAAATTCAGTTGCGGGATAACTCGTTTATTACTGCGTTGTTAAGCGCCAGCGGATATGAGGGCGAAGAGTTTGAGGAGTAATTGACCGCAAAGAGGTTTATACTATTTTAAACGATGGTGGGAAATCTCTTTTTTTCAGAGTGAAGATTTTGAGTATCGGTATGGTTTTTATAGAGTTTCTATAACAAAATAAAATAGGGTGTGTGAAAAATGAAAAAGAAGTTTACGTTGATCGAATTGCTGGTGGTAATTGCAATTATTGCAATTTTGGCGGCAATGCTGTTGCCGTCGTTAGGGCGCGCACGAGAAATGGCAAAGAAGGCGAGTTGTGCTTCAAATTTGAAGCAAGGTACGTTGGCATTAAACATGTATGCTGATAATAACAATCAATGGGTTACCATTTATAGAGATTATCAGGCATGGTGGCGTGGCACTGAAGAAATGCACAAACATTTGGGTATTACTTTAGAGAAAAACAGTAATGGTATCTATGATGGGCCAGGTTTGAATCCTCAGCGTCGTAAAATTACGGCCTGCCCAAGTGGTACGAATTTTGCATCGTCGGATAATTATTACGGTGCTTACGGCTATGGGTCTTTTTGGTTGTATGGTGATGAATATGCCGACGAAGGTTGTGAAGTGTATTTGCCGAGTACCTATGGTACATTTTTGACTCATTTCGGGCGTGTTCCGTCCGGCTCTACATTCATTATTTTGACCGATTCAAGTTATACTGAATATGCCGGCAGTGAAGAATATCCGCCGGGGTTTCAGTGTCCGATTGCCTATCGTAATACTGATAGTGGCGGTTTCGGGGTAAACTTACGTCATAACGGGGTTGCCAATTTTGGCTATGTGGATGGCCACGTTGGCGATTCTCAAGATACACGGCAGATTTATGAAATTTCCCGTATTGGTCGTTTCTTTGATGCGGCAGGCTATGAAGAACTTGTTTATGATGACAATGATGTGGATTGGAAAAAATAATAGTTTGATGCTGTTATAAATTTGCTTATTTTCTCCGGCACGGGGCTGCCGGAGATTTTTTTGTATTGATAAGTGGGATAATGCTTGACGATTTTTAATATTACTTGCAATTATTTTTAAAATCATGCAATACAAGGTTTGACTATTGAATAAAAGATGCTAAAATAGTATGGGTGCAAAATAACTAACACAACTAAGGGTGCGAAAGAAAATGAAAAAGAAGTTTACGTTGATCGAATTGCTGGTGGTAATTGCAATTATTGCAATTCTGGCGGCAATGTTGTTGCCCTCTTTAGGACGGGCGCGAGAAATGGCCAAAAAAGCCACCTGTACATCAAACCTGAAACAAGGTGTGTTGGGCTTTCAACTGTATGGTAATGATAATAATGAGTGGTTAGCTACTTATGTCGACTATTGTCCATGGTATGCTTACGGTTCTATGCCAAAAATTTTAGGTTTACCGTTTGAAGGTTCCTATGCTGATGATACCGGGGATATGGAATGGCAAAAAGATCGTGCACCGTCAAAACGGAAAATCTCGTGGTGCCCCAGCGGGGTGGATGTGGATACCACCATGGTAAGTAATGCCTGTTACGGAGTGCCGATCGGGTGGGGAGATGATAACTTTTATGTAAATGAGGGATGTGATGTGAATTTGGCAGGTAACATTGCAACTGCGTCTTTTGTTGCGTTATCGCGTGTGCCATCGACTGCGAGTTATGTATTATTGGCTGACTCTGCCTATTCGTCTGATTTTGAAGGAAACAATTCCAATGGGCCGGGTACGCAATGTAAAATATTTTTCCGTAACTATTGGTGGGCTAATGTTTGTATTAGACATAACGGTGATGGTAATGTCGGTTATGCAGACGGGCATGTGAGTGATACCACTGACCGTTCTCAACTCTATGAATCCTCCCGTATCATGACTTTGGTTGATACTTATGGTACTGAAATTGAAATTGATGATGTGGTCAAACCGGAATGGAAGCAGTAGGATAAAAAAATAGGATTTTATAAACCTTTGAACCTTGCCGAATTTTATTTTGGCAAGGTTTTTTTGTATAAAAATGTAAAAGATTTAAATTTAAACTTGCATTTGCCGAAAATGCAACTATTATTTTAGATATAGTGGGAAAAGTTTTTTTGTTATTGTAATATTTTAACTAAAAAAGGGGGGATATCATGAACCACGCATCCACACTTGAAGCCAATTTATCCGAAACCACTCTCATCGACACCGGCGGTCAAATGCAAACCTTAGCCGCATCAACCACCATTATTAACATAGACGGCCAAGTGGTATCTGGAGGTGGATATGATTTTAAGACTTTAAATATACGTAGTGGTACTTCAATGATTGCTTGTGGAATGGAACACTGCTATACAAATGTATATTCTAATTCGGAGCTCTTAAGTTGTACAATCATTGGGGGATCTGTAAGTCTGAAAAATGGAGGGATTGTTAAAAATATGATTTTTAAGGAGCGGGTTGGTAGTTTTATTGTTAGTAATGGTGGCTCTGCATATAATACAATATTGAAAGATACTGATTCCCCTGCTGCAACAACTGTATTTTCAGGAGGGTATACATATAATACATGGCTAAGTCCAGCATGGCGGGTTGATGTTTATGGTATAGCCGAATATAATACGATAAGCGGACAGCTGAATGTTTGCAGTGGCGGAATTGCAAAATATAATAGCGTATATGGTACTTTAGGTGTCGGTTCTGGAGGGGTAGCTTCGAATACTTATATTGCCAGTGGTGGGTTAATGGGGGTTGCTGGCTATGCTTATCGTTCAACCGTGAGTGGAAGTGGCAGTATGAACGTTTCCAGTGATGGCGTAGCCAGTAATAGTGTTATCCATGGTCAGCAAGATGTTGGGGGAAAATCATATGAAAATTATGTTCATGGGATGCAAAATATTAAAAGTGGCGGCAGTGCGATAGCTACAACCGTATATGAAGCCGGAACTCAAACAATCAGCAATGGCGGATTGGCCAGAAATACCACCGTGATATCAAAAATTTATTCCAATTTTTTGCCGGAAGAGGATCCGTTCGCCGCTAATCAAATGATTTACAGCGGCGGCATTGCCTCTAATACCACATTGCGTCGCGGAAAAGTTATTGTCGGTTCAAGCGGCACATTGAAAGATGCAAAACTATATGATAATGGCAAACTTACGGTTTACGACGGCGGTATTATTTCAGGAACATATACGGTATATCATGGTTCGCTGGCATTAGCCAGCGGGGCGGTGTTGCGTAATTTTAATTTGGTTATCGCTCTCGGCGGAGCATCGGATGACTTTATTCTTAACTTATCCAATACATCGCTTATTAATTCGCTTAACTGGTCGGTCAATGACGGCGGCAGTACAGCAGCCGGAATTTATAAAATTACCAATGTCAGCTTGAGTTCCCTTAATCTTAATTTGTCCGGCTCTCAACGGACACTGACCGCCGGAAGTTCTTTCGATATCACCAACTCCAATGAAACTGTAACCTATTCGCTGGCCAGTTCTGCCGCCAACGGCACGGTACTAAGTATTTACGGCGTATATCGCTTATTATGCGGTACGGCGGATGGTGATAACTGGCGGCTCACTACCGCTAATTCTAAAGTTACCGGAGCTATCTATGGTACAGCCGCTCTATCAACGACGGTCGGCAATGTTTATCTGGATATTAATTTGAACGCCGAAAATAATACCGGTAATATTTATGGCGTGGGCGCCTCGGCATCCGCCGGAGGCAATATCGAAATGCGTCTGCACGGCAACGGCACTTACTACGGCATGATTTTCGGCGGCAGTTATTTGCAGGATGCCGGCGGAACGATTGGCGGAGATGTGAATTTAAGCGTATCCGGCATATCTCAACTGCAAAATCCGGCTTTTACTTACGGGAGTACCCGTTGGCTGATGGGCGGATTTTATGCCAATGCCAATAAGACCGGAGTGGTAAACGGCAATGTTAATATGACGGTTGACGGTAATGCAAATCTGGGAAATGTTATGGGCGGCGGATATGCCATTGGCGCCGGGGCAACCACCAGAATTAAAGGGGATGTCAATATGATTTTCCGCAATGTTACCATCGGCGGGCATGTGGCCGCCGGAGGATATACCACCAATGGCGGAACTTCAATAATTGAGGGTAATGTTAATATATTAATCGACGCAACTGAAAGCATAACCTTTTACGGTAATATTATTGCCGGCGGATATAATCGGGCGGAGGGATTAGCTACGGTTAATCAGGTGCTTGGCTCCCGTACTGTAACGCTAACCGGACAGGGGAGCAATATAAATATTCCGTATGGCGGCATTAATGGCGGCGATAATACTCCGGGCGGGACTCGAACTGTAGTGTTTGATGATTTTACCGGAACTTTCGCCGGGGGATTGTATTATCTTGACAAGGTCAAATTTTCCGGCAATACGATATTGTCCGGCCTGGGTAATACATTCAGCTGTTCAAACTTCGTGTTCGATGTTTCTGACCGGGCGGCTATTCACAATAACACCAGCATGATGGATAACTCAGCCGCATTAAACTTTAAACAAAATACCGGGACTATTGAGGTAATATTGGATTTAGGGGATTTTAATTCCGCCAAAAATATCGCCTTGATGGATTATGATGCAAATTTAAATTTGGATTTGAATGTGAAATTGTTTGACTTGGATGGAGCCCAGTTGGCAAGCTTTGCCGATAACGGTTCATGGGCAGTGAACGACAATTGGCAATTTGCTCTTAACAAAAGCAATGGCGTGATTTCTCTGGCATATCAGGCAATCAGCTAATACGATTTAATCCGCTCCAGAGGAAAATCCGGAGCGGATTTTTTGTTTTTATATACATTAATAGCTTGATATTGTAGTTGTTTGGTGCTACATTTCTTTTAATGTATACAATAAATAAAAGGGTGTGTGATGAAAAAAGTTGTTTCGGTAATGACGTGTGCGTTAAGCGTGATGCTGGCGGCGGGAGAAGGTAATTTTTGGGACAAGGAGGAACTTAATCAAGTGCCGATTTGCTCTGCTACGGCCGAGTACCCGGAGTTTGAACGTGATGATATGAAGTCGCTGTTCTATGCGGCTCCGGATTATGATCACCATAAGGTTAAGGTGTGGGCGTATTATTCGACGCCGGAAGGTGAAATGCCTGAAAACGGCTGGCCGGCAGTGGTGCTGGTGCCCGGATACGGATGCACCGCCAGACCGGAGTCCATCAAGGCGTGGAATCAACACGGATATGCCGCCATCTCTATGGATTTAAGCGGCTCTTTGCCGGAGGGGGTTTATCCACGGCCGCATCAACCATGGGGCGGGCCGTCGGAAAAACATTACGAGTTTTGCCCGGTTGAACAACACTGGTTTTATCATGCCACCGCTCAAGTGCGGCTGGCACATAATCTGTTAAGGTCATACCCGGAAATTGACTCCGAAAATATCGGGATTGTCGGAACTTCAATGGGCGGAATGCTGACGCTGATTTCCGCCGCTACCGACTCGCGCTATAAATTCGCCGTGGCGGTGTATGGCTGTGGATTTATTGATGAGTCGGACTCCAGCGTGGCTTTCGGGAGTATTTTTCCCGGTTTGACTGACGAACAGCGTAACTTTTTTAAGGCGAATTGGGACCCGCAAAACTATTTACCCCATATCGCCATGCCGTTATTGATGGTAAATGATACAAATGATGGTAATTTTGCGCTGGCACAATGGCAGAAAACCTTGAATTTACTGCCGCAAAACCGGCGGTTCGGCACAATAAAACCCGAAATCGGCCATAGCTTTATGGGGCAGATGTATCCGGTCAACTACGCTTTTGCCGACGCAATAGTGAAAAATTCATTGCCACTGCCGATTATAACTACTCCGCAAATTGCCGATGGTATGGTTTCGGCTCAGCTTGAAAATGGCGGCCAGGGGACGGCGGAGTTGTTTTATACTGTAGACCGGGGCGGCTCGTATTATCGCAAATGGCAGAAAGTTGCCGCTCAGGTAACCGGACAGACCATTAAAGCCGAATTGCCGCCGGATTGCGCCGCACTATTTTTTACCTTTTATCCGGAACAGGTAAAAAAATATGACTCCACATGGGGATTCAGTTCGGAATATATTGAACTGCCGGCAAAATAATAAGTTGGCGGCTTAGACGATAAAAAATGAGGCTTTGAACGGGGTTACCATTCAAAGCCTCATTTGTTTTTTATACTTTTACTGTTTGTCTATTTCTGCGGGTTGCTGATGCAGAAATACTCGTTTCAAGCCTTCACGCAGTTTTTGGAATATGGTGTAAAGCCCCGGAACCAGTATTATACCAAAACAGGTCGCCACCATCATGCCCCAGAAGGTGGTCTGCCCAATCGCTACTCGACTGCCGGCTCCTGCACCGTTTGCGATAACCATAGGGAATACACCGATAACAAAACTTAACGCCGTCATCAGCACCGCTCGATACCGCACACTGGCTCCCGCCAACGCCGAATCTTCAATCGAAATACCGCGCTCACGCTCCTGTTTGGAGAATTCGACAATCAAAATGGCGTTTTTGGCCGACAAGCCAATCAGCATCACCAAGCCCAGCTGAGCGTAAATACTTAAGGGCATGTCTCTGGCCATCAACCCCGCCAACGCACCGCCGGTGGCTACTGCTACCGACAGGATTACCGAAGTCGGCACCGTCCAGCTTTCATACTGCCCCACCAAAAACAGATACGAGAACGCCAGCGAGAGCAACAGCAAATATACAATTTTACCTTCATTACCCCGTTCCTGATAACTCATATCCACCCACGACAACTTATAACCTTTCGGCAGTTCATAAACAATTTCCTGCAATTTATTCATTAACTGCCCGGTACTGTAGCCGGCATTGGCCTTGGCGTTGATTTTGGCCGACATGAACTGGTCAAAACGAGTCAATTCACGCGGGCCGACCACTCGCTTAATATAACCCAGCGAGGTTAAAGGAACCATGCCGCCGTTATTGCTCTGAACATAGAGCTGACCTACGTCATCCTGCGTACTGCGATACTGCGAACTGGCCTGCATTTTTACTTTAAAGGCGTAACCGTACAAGTTAAAGTCGTTAATATAATATGATGCCAGTTTACTCTGAAGTGTGCTGAAAATCCGGGAAACCGGAACGTTCATCGCTTCGGCTTTGGCACGATCCAACTCTAAATACAACTGCGGAGTATAGGCGTCAAACATACTGTACGCCATCATGCACTCCGGCACTTCCGGCGAGTTTAATTTGCCCAGCAAGCTGTGAACCGTGGCCGCCAGCTCCTGCGGCGTTTGATTGCCGGTGGCCTGCAGCATGAACGTGGTGTCGTTAGACGCCCCCAGCCCCATAATCGCCGGCGGCTGGAAGAGGTTGATGGTGGCCTGCGGAATGCCGGACAAGCGTTTGGTCGCTTCGGCCTGAATTGCATCAATACTGGTTTCCGGAGTGGTTCTCTCTTCCCAGTCGTCCAGTGCAATAACCGCCATCCCCACACTTTCACCACTGCCGCCAATCATACTGAATCCACTGACGCTCATGATGTTTTTTACGCCGGGAATGTCTTGCAGTTTTATGGACATTTCACGCAAGACGGCATTGGTTCGCTCCATAGATGCGCCGGGCGGCAACTGAACCGACGCAAACATGGCACCTTTGTCTTCACCCGGCAGAAATGATACCGGCAGGCGTTTGTACAGTATATAGTTACCGAATAAAACTCCGGCAAAAACCAGAATCGTCAGCAGACTGCGGCGTACCAGAATACGGGAAATAGACAAATAACCTTCTTTACAAGTGTTTAGGCCCACGTTAAACCAATGGAATGGTCCGCGCGGTTCCCGGTGAGGACGCAGTAGAATTGCACACAGCGCCGGAGACAATGTCATGGCGTTTACCGTAGACAGGCACAAGGCAATACACATGGTAACTGCAAACTGCATGTAAATCGTACCTACCATACCGCCGTAGAAGGCCAATGGCATATATACCGCCAACGTTACCAGCGTGGTGGCGATAATCGCACCGGTAATTTGGCGCATGCCTTTGCTGGCGGCCTCTTTAGGCGACAGCTTTTCCGTTTCAATCAGCCGCATTACGTTTTCCACCACCACAATGGCGTCGTCCACCACCGAGCCGATTACCAGAATCAAGGCAAACATCGTTAATACGTTGGCGGAATATCCCAGCGGAATAAAGAAAATAAATGTACCGATTAGTGATACCGGAATCGTTAATGTAGGAATCAACGTAGCCCGCCAGTCCTGCAAAAACGCATAGGTGATTACTACTACCAGAATAAAAGTTAAAATCAGGGTCTCAATAATTTCGGTCATGGTGGCACGGATGAATTTTGTGGGGTCGTACACAATTTCATAACTCATGCCGTCCGGGAAGGTCGGCTTCAGCTCTTCCAGAAGCTGGTTTACCGAATTGATTACACCAATGGCGTTGGCATCGGAACTGCGGTATACCGCCATGCCGACAATCGGGTAATTATTCAGATATGCCGCACTGGCGTATGATTCCGAACCTAATTCAACTTTGGCAATATCACGCAAACGCACCATGCCGCCGGATTCACCGGTTTTAATGATGATGTTGCCAAACTCTTCCGCCGTGCTTAAACGCCCCATGGTGTTTAGCTTATACTGCACAAAATGATTACTGGCTTCTACGCCCACACTGCCGGTGGCCGCCTGTACGTTTTGACTGCGCACCGCATTGGCCACATCGTCCGGAGAGACGTTAAGGGCGGTCATTTTTAACGGGTCCAGCCAAATACGCATGGCATAATCGTACCCGCCAAGGATTTCGGCATTGGCAACGCCATCTACTCGGGCCACGGCATCTACAATATTCATTTTGGCGTAATTACACAAGGTAAGCACATCCATTTTTTCCGGGTCGGCCCGGAAGGAGTAGAACGCCAGAATATCGCCGGACTGCTGACGCACGTCAACCCCCAAATCCACCACTTCTTGCGGGAGCATGGCTTCGGCACGCTTTACGGCGTTCTGCACGTTTACCTGCGCAATGTCTTTGTCGGTGCCGGATTTAAAGGTTAACGACAGCGAATACTGCCCGCTGTTGTCGGAGTCGCTGGAGAAGTAGATACAGTCTTCCACCCCGTTTACTTTTGATTCGATCGGAGCGGCAACAGTTTCGGCGATTACCTGACTGCTGGCGCCCGGATATGTGGCGGTAACCCGGATTTGCGGCGGCGCAATTTCCGGGTACTCGGCAACCGGCACCTGCACTAAGCAGATCGCCCCGGCCAGTACCATAATTACTGATATTACAATCGCCAGGCGTGGACGATTGATAAAGATATCCGAAAACATTATTTATTCTCCTCTACCGGACTGACCGTCATGCCGGGTCGTGTAATTTTATGAGTTCCTTCCACTACAATCCGTTCGTTGCCTTCCAAGCCGTTCAACACCGTGATTTTATCCCCTACGGTATGCCCTAAGGTAACGTTGCGGCGGTGAGCTTCATTTTTATCATTAACCATATAAACATAAGCTCCGGTGGCGTCGTTTAACAAGGCGGTAAGCGGTACGGCAACCAACGGATTGGCCAGCTTTTCCGCCATATTAATTGTTACATAGCCGCCGGGAACCAATTTGCCGTCCGGATTATCAAAAGACAACCAGACATCAATCGTGTCGGTATTGGCATCGATCTGGTTGTTTACCACGCCGATTTTCCAATTTGCGTGGTATTGTTCATCATTAGATAAAATCAAGTCAAACTTTAAATGCTCATTCCAGTCGGCATCATCCTGAGTCAGGTTTAAATAGTCGCGGTTGGACAGCGAGAGCCGGACGTAGATCGGGGAAATCTGCATTACCGTATTTAACGGCACGCTGTTCGGGGTTAAATAGTTGCCGGTGCTGACCGAGGTTTTACCGATTTTACCGGAAATCGGTGCATAAATTTTGGTGTAAGACAGGTCATTTTCCGCATTCATCAGTTCCGCTTTGGCGGCGTCCACGTTGGCTTGAGCCAAATCCAGCAGACGGGTGGCGTCCTCTTTATCCGCCCCGGTTCCGGCGTTTTGCTTAAACAATAAATCCTTACGGGCAAAGTTGTCTTTTGCATATATCCATTCCGCCTCCGCCTTGGCCAGCGCGGCTTTGGCAGACAGCATTTTGGCCCGGTAAGAGGTGTCTTCTATCTCAAACAATAAATCCCCCTGCTTTACCATATCGCCTTCATGGAAATTGGCCTTCTGCAGAATACCCGATACCCGCGGCTGCAAAGCAACTTTCTTTTGGGCGGTAATGTAACCCACAAAGCGTTTATCACCGCTGGTGGTTACCTGCGACGTAGCGGCAACAGACACCGGTGGCGGCGGCATATTGGGCATTTGCGCTGCCGCCGGCCATAAACTGCCGGAGGCGATCAATAAAGTTAAGATGTGTTTAGATAATTTGAAACTCATTTTTATATTGCTCCTCTAACTATATATTTTTGTTGCTTCGTATTTCAGACAGATTTTTGGCTATTTTGGTACATGCCGCATCACAGGCATGTAGCTCTTCCGGTGTAAGATTTTTGATGATTTCTGTTTCAACTCCGTTAAAATCGTTTTCAATAGTTTTAAACAACTGCTTGAATCGTGCCGAAAGCAAAATGCGAACCGCACGGCGGTCATTTGGGTCTATACTGCGTTCTAAAATTCCCCGTTTTACCAGTGTGTCGATTGCGGTACTGGTGGCGCCGGGAGTGATTTTCAGCTCTTCAGACACCGTACGCAGCGTACTGCCCTTAGGGTCCTGATTGTTTAAACGTTCAATTACTCTTATTATTTTCAACTGTGCCAACGTAAAGCTGTTTGTACTGCCGAACCGTTTTGACATTTCCGCCAATGCACGATCCCGCAGGTAGTCGGACAAATCAAACATCACCTTCCATAATTGCATAGTTACAGCCTCTTTTATTTTTTTCAAATATTATCGTAATGTATAAAGTATCATGTTAAAAATATTTTGCAAGTTGAAAGTATTCTGCAGAGCAAAAAAATAACCATAAAAGATATGGTAATGAAAAAAAATTGAAATAATGTGGAACTTACAGTTGCAAAAAATGGTCTTACATGCTATACTAACATCGTGCATATATATTTTCTATTGAATTACTGGAGGTTAGGTAACAAATCAGTTAAAGGTGAAGAGTCGCCGGTATGGGGTGTCGCCTCTGAACAACAACCAGAGCGTTAACGCAATGGCGTTGTTTGGTGAATACAGAATACCCGTCGGCGGAAATGGTTGGCAAAAATGCGAACCGGGTTTGGGTTTGGAAATGGGCAAGTAATGAAATCAATTTATAGTTTTATATAGAAATGCGAAAGGATGCAAAGTAATGAACGAGTATATCATAAACGAAGATTTTGGTATCAAAACCGGATCAAACGTGATCCTGTTGTCGAATACCGACGCCTTGGAAACCGGCGGGCGTTTCAATAGTTATGAAGAAAACTATTTGGTTGGATATCATGATTATAACTGGGCGTGTATCTCTTTAAAAACGGCTGCAACTGTGGTTGTCGGCGGTAATTTCAGTGAAGGTAACTGTGTTTATGGCGGTTTTTTTGTGCAACAGGACGTTGCCTGCATCCGTTATGCCGTAGAGGGCGGTACCTTGTATATGGCGGCACAAAGCGGTGCCTTAAGTGAAGAGTCTAAAGCTGTAGATGATAAGCTGTTATTTGTTGTAAGCAATTCGTTTACCTCTTTAGGTGTGAGCGGACGGCGCGTGTTAGAGGGGGAGGTTAAGGTTGCTCAGGATGTAAGTGCTTATTGCGTGCGTTCTCAGGGGTTGATTAATATTCACGGTAATTTTTCCGGTGAATATAATGCTACGTCGGTGGAAAACTCCTTTTCCGGTTTTATTGAGATTAGATCCGGTAAGGAAGAATGGGTAAACCAGACAAGTTTGCATACTATAAAAACCGCTGCTGTTTCAAGCTATGTTGTATATTCAAATAATGCGGTTGTTGTTCCTGCCAGAATAGTTTTTGACGGCAGTATTGACTTTACCGTTAATTCGTTATCCAGCGTGGCGGTTTCTATGAGCGCTAAAGATGCAAATGCTGAATTACGCGCTAGTTTTGTGGCGTCTTACGGGATTGTGGCCGAACTGGTGGAAGGGTCAAAGCTCGATTCAACGCAGGAAAATGCTTATATCCCCAGCGAGATTCATGTTGAAAATGGCGAATTGGGCGGCATTATTAACAGTACCGTTGTTGGCGTTACGTTAGTTAATAACGTTAAACATTTTTCAGATACTGATCCCGGTCCGGGAGAAGATGATGTCGTCGGTGCCTTAGGTGCTGATGACGAAGGCGAAGGCGAAGAAGGCGAAACCGAAAGTGATGTGAGCCTCCCCAATGATGTATATATTGTGGGTAACCGTTTCGGCGCCTATGGCGTGGTGTCTGACCAAACCTATATTCGTGATTTTGTCGGTACTATTAACTGTAAAATTGGCGGCTATAAGCTTAATGTCGGCTCTTCGGCAGAGGCTGAGTCGAAAGATATGAGTAGTACGATGACTAACAACTATATGGAAGCTGTCGGGTTTGACGGTTACAAGTTGTTCATGTTGCATAACTTCGATGGTGAAGTTAATATTATTGTTGATGATATGAACTTGGCACTTTCCGACAAAGGTGGTAAGCTGTATGCCGGCGGTAACTTTATTAACGCATACGGGATTCGCATGAGCGATGCCTATGATATGAATGGCGTTAAGTTCCAAGATGGTGATATTTTCTGTTACAATAACATGAACGGCACTATTAATATCTCATTTTCCAATGCCGATATGACGGAAAAAGATAAATTGTATGATGCCGCACAAGATGTTTATGTGGGGAATACAATAGGGATAAAGGCAGACCGGAAAATCGTTATCTCCGGTGGATTGAATACCACTATTGTCAGCGAAGCTACGCAGGTGAAAAATAACAGTATTTATAGTTTGTCTTCCGGTATTTATTCGCTTTCCATTACTGCGCAATATGTGGGCGCAAATATTACGCTAAAAGGCGGTTGGGTTGACGATGAGAGTGCCGTGCATAATGTTACCGGGCGCGGTATCGGCTTTTATGTCCAATCTCATCTTGCCAATAATGATGACCAGGTGATTGACTTTACTGGTGATATCAGCGTAGAGGGATATAACACCAGCGTTGCAATTATGG
>CAZEHZ010000004.1:0-43756 GCA_964512385.1 uncultured Victivallaceae bacterium
GATTTTTCCGCCATCGAACAGAAATGGCAGAAATATTGGGACGAACACAAAACTTTTAAAACCCCGGATATTTCCGATAAACCTAAATATTATTGTCTGGACATGTTCCCGTATCCCTCCGGCGCCGGCTTGCACGTGGGCCATCCGGAAGGCTATACCGCCACCGACATCACCTGCCGATATCGCCGCATGAAGGGCTTTAACGTGCTTCATCCCATGGGGTGGGACGCATTTGGCCTGCCGGCGGAACAGTATGCGGTGGAAACCGGCACCCATCCCGCCATCACCACCGAAAAAAATATCAATAATTTCCGCCGTCAAATCAAGGCGTTGGGCTTCAGTTACGACTGGGATCGTGAAATCAACACCACCGATCCGGGTTATTTCAAATGGACGCAGTGGATTTTTATGCAGTTGTTCAAGCGTGGTCTGGCCTATGTGGATGAAGTGCCGGTAAACTGGTGCCCGGCGCTGGGTACGGTACTGGCTAATGAAGAGGTTATTGACGGCCGCAGTGAACGCGGCAACCACCCGGTTATTCGCAAACCGATGCGGCAGTGGATGTTAAAGATTACCGAATATGCCGAACGCTTACTGAAAGATTTGGATGATTTGGATTGGTCGGAAGGCATTAAAGAGATGCAGCGGAACTGGATCGGCAAGTCCACCGGAGCCGAAGTTACCTTTAAAATTAAAGACTCGGCGGCTCACGTTACCGTGTACACCACCCGGCCGGACACGCTGTTCGGGGCCACCTATATGGTGCTGGCGCCGGAACATCCGCTGGTTAAAGAGCTGACCACGGCAGAACAGAAAACGGCGGTAGACGCCTACATCGCCGCCGCCGGCTTAAAAAGTGAACTCGATCGTACCGCCGACACCACCACCGAAAAGACCGGCGCATTTACCGGCAGTTACGGCATTAACCCGTTGAATGGCGAGTTGTTACCGATTTGGATTGCCGACTATGTGCTGGTCAGCTACGGCACCGGTGCAATTATGGCGGTTCCGGCGCACGATACCAGAGACTTTGACTTTGCGCAGAAATTCAATCTGCCGATTAAGTGCATCATTGCGCCGAATGCGGCTCAAGCCGACGCCGCCAATGTTAAGCTGGACGACGTGCTGAACGGCAAAGCCTGCTGGACCGGCGACGGCGCCTTAATCAACTCCGCCAACGCCGCGGTAAGTTTAAACGGCATGCCGGTGGAAGAGGCCAAACAGAAGGTTATTGCTTATTTAGAGTCGCTCGGTCAAGGCAAAGCCTCGGTAAAATACAAGTTGCGCGACTGGTTGTTCAGCCGTCAGCGTTACTGGGGCGAACCGTTCCCGGTGATTCACTATGAAGACGGCTCCATTGAGCTGGTGGCAGAGGACGAACTGCCGGTAACGCCGCCGGAAATGGCCGACTTTAAGCCCTCCGGCAATGGCGAACCGCCGCTGGCCAAAGCTACCGACTGGGTAAATTACGTTTGCCCCAAAACCGGCCGCAAAGGTCGGCGGGAGACCAACACCATGCCGCAATGGGCCGGGTCTTGCTGGTACTATCTGCGGTATATTGACCCGAAAAACACCGATGCGGCGTGGGATATGAGCAAAGAACGCTACTGGATGCCGGTCGATTTGTATGTCGGCGGGGCGGAACATGCGGTTTTGCATCTGCTCTATGCCCGTTTCTGGCATAAAGTTTTGTATGACGCCGGGTTGGTCAGCACTAAAGAACCGTTCCAGAAGCTGGTTAATCAAGGGATGATTCTGGGGGTGTCGTATAAAGATGAACGCGGCGTACTGGTGCCGACCGATCAGGTGGATTTTACGCCCGACGGCCCGAAAAGCAAAATTACCGGCGAAGCCTTAACCGAATTTCCGGCCAAAATGTCCAAATCACTGCGTAACGTGGTCAACCCGGACGACGTGGTTCGTGAATACGGCGCCGACAGTATGCGGTTGTACGAAATGTTTATGGGCCCGCTGGAAGCCGTGAAACCGTGGAATACCAAAGGCGTGGAAGGTGTGCATCGCTTCCTGAAACGCTCCTGGCGCTTAGTGGCGGAACTCCCGGTAGTGGAACGGGAAATGACTCCGGCGGAAGCCAAGTCTTTACATACCGCCATCAAAAAAGTTACTGAAGATTTGGATACGTTCGGCTTTAATACCGCCATCAGCGGCATGATGGTAACCTTAAATGACTTTTTGTCCGGCAGTGATGTGCCGAAAAAAGCGGCCGAGGCCTATGTGAAAATGCTGGCGGTTTTTGCCCCGCACATCGCCGAAGAACTCTGGCAGATGCTGGGTCATAACGAGTCGATTGCCTACGAACCGTGGCCGGTTTTTGATCCGGCTTGTCTGGTGGAAAGCGAAGTGGAAGTTTTAGTGCAGTGCTGCGGCAAACCCAAAGCCCGCATTATGATGCCGGCCGATGCCGACCAGGAAACCATGCAGAAAATTGCCATGGAACACCCCGATGTTGCCGCCTTTTTAGCCGGTAAAACCATTCGAAAGGTGGTTGCCGTGCCGAAACGCTTAGTAAACATTGTCGCCAATTAATATATAAGGAATAGGAAAAATGAGTCATCGCCCCGGTTGGGATGAATATTTTATGAGCATTGCCGAAGTTGCCGCCACCCGCAGTAATTGCAGTCGGCGGCACGTGGCGGCGGTCATTGTGCGGGATAAACAGGTAATCTCCACCGGCTATAACGGCACGCCGCGCGGTATAAAAAACTGCTCGGAAGGCGGTTGCCCCCGCTGTAATTCCGATGCGCCGTCCGGCACGCATTTGGGCGACTGTTTATGCAGTCATGCCGAAGAAAATGCCATTGTGCAGGCGGCGTGTCATGGTATAGCGGTAAATAAAGCCGTGCTTTACACCACCTTCAGCCCCTGCTTGCTGTGTGCTAAAATGATTATCAACAGCGGCATTGCCGAGGTAATTTACCGCTCCCGGTACTCCATCGATGACACCTCGATGCGGTTATTGAAGGAGGCCGGCGTAAAAGTGCGTGCCATTAATGAACCGGAGGCGGCCGAATGAGCGGCGTACACAATCCTGCCCAACTGATTCTCTCGCTGTCGGAAGCGGTGATGTGGCGTAACGAGTTGCAAAAACAAGGCAAAAAGCTGGTCATTACCAACGGTTGCTTTGACATTTTGCACCGTGGCCACGCCGAATATCTGTATGAAAGCCGTTTGCTGGGCGATGCGTTGCTGATTTTGATGAACTCCGATGCGGCGGTGCAGGCGTTAAAAGGCCCCAGCCGTCCCATTGTGCCGCAGGAACACCGGGCCTATCTGTTGGCGGCGTTGGAGTGTGTGGATGCGGTGGTCATCTTTGATTCCGCCCGTTGCGATGCCGAACTGGCGGCCTTAAAAGCCGATATTTATGTGAAAGGCGGCGACTATACGGTAGCAAAATTAGACCCGTCGGAGCGGGCGGCGTTAGAAAATGCCGGGACAAAAATTTGTTTTAAACCGTTTATTCCGGGTTTTTCCACTACTAATATTATTGAAAAAATCCAAAATGACGGGAAGTAGTGGACTTTTAAACGCAAAACTGGTTGGTGGACGGCAATAATTTTCATATTACCTTCCGCTACGCCGTGCCGATTTTGCTTTTAGTGATTCTGATAATTGCTCAGTTTATACGCAGTAAATACTAACAGAAAGATTCTGACTATGAGTAAGGATTTGCCGGATTACAAGAATGTTGATTTTGATGCGCCTACCGATTTCAGTAAAACTCATAAAGAAAAGTCGGCGGCAGTGATTGCGCCGGTTCAATTCTCCAATCCGCCGGTGCCGCCCAACCAGCAGCAGATGACCGTGAACAACGAGTCCATTCATGCGCCGGAAGAGATCATTGCCGCCTTGGAGCGTTTGGCTAAAGGTAAAGAGGATTTTGTTGTTTTAAGTTCGGAAAATGATTTTATTCAGACTCCAGGCTCACCGGATGACTGGTATATGGAGTTAATGATGAATAATAAACATTATCAATGCACCGACACCATTAGTTTTGACGATTTAAAAGCCCTGTTTCTGGATTTTTATCACGGCAATTATATCGCATTGAATCAATTTAACTGGCAGTTTATGGAAGAAGTAGAACCCGGCGGCAACACACCAAAATCTCAATGGTCAATCACCCGGATTATTACAATAATCGTCTTTATACTCATCATAATTATTTGGGCATACTGGAATAATAAACGATAAAAGGCAATTATAACGGTAAAAATTGTAAGATATTTTCTACGCTTTCCATACGCCCGATGCCGTCGGCGCCGCAGGCCACATGGCCGTAAGCCGGGCCGATAATTTTAACCCCGTCAAGTTGCAACCGGGCGATATTACGCTGTACCGCCGGACTCTGCCACATATTCGGGTTCATGGCCGGAGCCAGCCATACCGGTTTGCGAAAGGTTAATAAAAAGGTGGACAGCGCATCATCCGCAATCCCGTTGGCATATTTACCGATGATATTGGCGGTAGCCGGCGCCACAATGCACCAGTCGGCCGTATCCGCCACCGCCACATGCTCCGGGCGGCATTCATAACTATTGAACAAGTCGGTAATTACGTTATGTTTGGATAAAGTAGCAAAGGTGAGCGGCGTAACCATTTCCTGTGCCGAACCGGTCATAATCACTTGCACATTGCAACCGTGTTGAACCAATTTACTGCATAAATCGGCGGCTTTATAAGCGGCAATTCCACCAGAAACACCTAATACTATGTTCATTTAGTCATTCTCCCAAATCCGCCGTTTGGTGCTTAATTTAAAGGCCATCATCAAATCCAGCATCTCCTGAGCCGCCGTATCCAAATCATCATTCACCACAATATAATCATATTTATTGGCAAACGAAAGTTCGTGTTTAGCCTGCCCCAAGCGAATCGCCTGCTGTTCCGCCGAGTCGGTGGCACGCCCCTTCAAACGCTGTTCCAAAACCGCCAGCGACGGCGGCGCAATAAAGATAAATTCACACACTTTAGCTAATTCGGCATCGTGCTTACATGCTTCGCGAATCTGCATAGCTCCTTGTACGTCAATATCTAAGAACACGTCTTCCCCCCGGCGTACCGGGTCCAGAATCTGCGACTTTAAAGTACCGTAATAATTGGTGAAAACTTTGGCATGTTCCACAAATTCATTATTGGCAATGCGTTGTTCAAACTCGTCATGACTCAGAAAAAAATATTCCACGCCGTGCTGCTCCGTGCCTCGTGGCGACCGGGTGGTACAGGAAATTGAGAATCCCAAATCCGGCAATGCCTGCCGAACCCGTCCGCACAGCGTAGACTTACCCACGCCGGACGGCCCGGAAACGATGACCGCACAACCATAAAGCTGTTTCATTTTTTCGCCCCTTTGCATTCGTTTTCCCACCCCGGAAAGTTCCATTTATAGGGGAAGTCCCGGCATTGGCGAGGTTTAACCGCATTAATGGCACAAGTATATACGCCATTTTCATTTTGTAAATAACGGCAACTGCCGTCGGCATTTTCCAATAAAGTCAAACTGCGCCGATCACGGGTTAAAGTGGTAAACTGTTCAATGAAAGTATCTTCATCAATCTGCAAAAACTCGGCAATCGCCGCAATTTCCTGCTCATCCACTCTAACCGGCCCCGGCCAACGGCAACAATTACCGCATCGCACGCACGAAAAATCAATAGTAGTCATCGCCATTCAAATCGTCGCCGCGTAAATCGATAAAGAAGATGCCGATGATAAAGTCGGCAAATTCCACCGGGTGCAAATAGAGTTCACCTTCCACCAGTAAGCCCAAGGCGCCGCCGATCCGCCAGTAATCCCGACTGCCGGAATAGAAGTCATAAATCGGGTCATTCACATCCGGCACGCCGATGTATTCAATATTATAGCCCTTTACCGAACCTAAAAAGCTCAGGCGTTCCAATTTTTCCTGCTGAACCGTAATGAACGACCAATACCAGCCGTTTCGCCCGCCGATACCGTACTGGCGGTCATAATCTTTTACCAAACCGGCCAAAGTGTCGGAACCGATACCGCCCTTGCATAATTCTGTCGCCATCAGCTCGGCACGAACGCCCAGCCCCATGCCTAAGCTCAAACTGAACACATCCAGCGCATCCAGCACCCGGTTGGCCGGCCATAACGCCACTTTGCTCACCACCGACTCCGCACGCACCGTACCGGCCATACCCAGCGCCACAATCATACAAACGGAAAGAATAAGTTTTTTCATTTGTCATCCTCTATATTTAAAATTTTTTCTACTTATATATAAGTTAGTACCAAATTAACGATTCGTCAAGTTTCAAACCGATTTTTCCAGCAAATGTCTGATACAAACCGATGCACACATGCCGCCGAACGCCGCCGGAAGATAAGAAATCGTCCCCGGCACCACCCGTTTGCCGCCGCCGACATCGGTAAATGTGGCCAGTTGAGACATATTTTCACGTATATCTTCATCCGAATAAACCGCCAACGTCTCCAAATGCCCGCCAAGTTTTTTTACTCCGCTGCGTACTGCCTTGGCCAGCATGCAGTAGTTGGTTTTACTCAGTTTGGCGATTTTTATCTTTTCCGGCGCCAGCCGCCCGGCCGCCCCCATGCTGCTGACGATCGGCAAATTATGGTTTTGGCAAGCCACTATTAATGCACACTTTACCCCGACCGAATCAATCGCATCCACCACAAAATCAATTTTGCCGCATGTCAACAGCTCCGACAAGTCCTCCACGCCGATAAACTTATCTATTTCAACCACCTGCAAATCCGGATTCACATCCAGCAAGCGTTGTTTCATCACGGCGGTTTTGCGTTTATGCAGGGTGGAGTGTAACGCCAGCAACTGCCGGTTACAGTTGGATTCCGCTACTTCATCGCCATCGGCAATGGTAATTTTTCCGACTCCGGCACGAGCGATAAATTCGGCAGCAAAAGCCCCCACACCGCCCACACCAATTATTAAAACGTGACTGCCCGCTAACTTTTTAAGACCGTCGGAACCGATTAAAAGTTCCGTGCGTTGAAAAATTTCCTGCGTCATAAATCTAAAAACTCCTGAAAATTCTGTTGCATAAGTATTTGTAAATCCATTACCGACATTCGCAGTTCTACCGCCGCCAGACGGTAAAACTCCGGCCAGTCCACTGGAATTTCATCACTTTCTAATGCAAGTTGCGGTAAAAAGTGCCGGTTTTCAGCAAAAAATGCCAGGTATCCCCGCTTCAACTCTTTGGGGCTGATGGAAATATAACGCCCTAATTTCAGTTGATTCGCCAGTTCCTGAACACTGCCTTGAAAGCGATGATGCAGAATCCGACCGGAAAAATACTTTAACACGCCGTTCAACTCCGGATACATCCGCACACAATGCACCACCACCGGCAACGCCATTTTCTGCGCCAGTTGCAGATGCGGCTTCAACATTTGTATTTGCACCGCCACCGGCAACGGCCAGCGCCGGTCCAAACCAATTTCTCCAATCGCCGCCGCCCCGGTCGGCGGTTCAGCAGTGTCAAGCTCTTTACCCAGATTCTGATATGACCAAAACGGAGTGTCGGCCGGACGTTTTTCCGCCGAAACCAATGCCGTAACGCCAGCTAACGGCGTCTTATGGGTGTGAAAGTCCGTCCACATTGGCCGTTTCCCCTGAAATAATCTGCTTTAACAACGCCACCGACTGCGGCCAGCGTGGAGAAATCCGGCACAGTAAATCCGCATCTTTTATCCCGTAAATCTGTTGATTTTTTATTGCCGGAATGCTGACATACGAGTTTAAGATACTCAAATCCAATGCTTTACCATCATGGCACGGATAAATTATCTTTTCCGGCTCCGCCATCAGCACCGCTTCCAGCGAGCAACTGAAAAAGGCGGTATTTTCGGCGGCAAAAATATTTTTACCCCCCGCCAAACTTAAAAATTCATTAATAAATGATTTTTTTCCACAACTCATTAATGGATTATTCCAAATCACCACCAGCACCGGAACGGGATTTTCCGGGGCGGGATTTTCAAGCATAAACTTTTCCAGTTTAGCTACTTCAGCCTCCGCCGCCGCCGTCTTATCCAGTTCGGCCCCTAACGTCAGCACCGCCTGTTTATAGTCGGCCAGCGAGGTTAACGGCAATAAAATAAATTTTATCTTTAACGCCTCAATACTCTCTTTTACCTTAGGGTCCACCAGCGTATCGGCCACCACGGTATCCACTTGTAACGCCGCCAGCGTTTCCAGCGACGGAAGGGCAAAATCACCTGCCGCCGGCAACGCTTTTACCGTTTCCGGGTAATTGCAGGCCGTACTGCGGGCAATCAACTGCTCTGCACCACCTAAATAGCAGATTAGCTCCGTCAACGCGGGCGACAACGATGCAATCTTTTGCCCCTCGGCACCGCACAAGCTCAATGCAATCAGGCACCATAAAAAAGTCAATATTTTTCTCATAAATTATACTCATCCAATCTGCGGTACAGCGTACGTCGGCTGATACCAAGTTTTTTTGCCGCCAGCGACCGATTGCCGCCGCATTCGGCCAACACCTTTAAAATCAACGCTTTTTGATGGTCATCTATCGTGGTACCACCGTTAGGCGCGGTGGGTAGGCGTGAATTTCCGCTGTCCGCCACCCAAGTCCGAATATTCAGCGGTACGTCCGCTAATTCCAACATCTCGGAACGGCTTAGCACCACCATGCGCTCCATGCAGTTACGCAATTCCCGAATATTGCCCGGCCAGTTATAACGGCACAACGCTTCTAACGCCTCCGGCGCAATGCCGGAAATTTTCTTGCCGTTCTCATCGGCAAAATTATCCATAAACCGCTTAATCAGCAACGGGATATCCTCTGACCGCTCCCGCAACGGCGGTGAAATTATATTAACCACATTCAACCGATAAAACAGGTCTTCCCGAAACGTGCCGTCCTGCACCATCTGCTGTAAATCCCGATTGGTGGCCGCTACTAAACGGGCGTCGCAGTGCAAAACTTCATTACCGCCCACCCGCTCAAATTCACGAGTCTCCAAAACCCGTAGCAGTTTCACCTGCACCTGCGGATCAATTTCTCCAATTTCATCCAAAAACAACGTGCCGCCGTTGGCCAGTTCAAAACGGCCTTTTTTCTGCGCCACCGCCCCGGTAAATGCACCACGTTCGTGGCCAAAAAGTTCACTTTCCAGCAATGTGGCGGGTAACGCCGCACAATGCACCGCCACAAACGGCCCGGTACGCCCGCTTAATTGATGTATCGCCTGTGCCGCCACCTCTTTCCCGGTGCCGGACTCGCCGGTCAAAAGCACCGTGGAGCGCGATGGCGCAATCTGCGAAATCAACTCATTGATTTTCTGCATTGCCGGAGACGCTGAGTTTAATTTTGACGCATCAAAATTAGCGGACAACTGCTGTTTCAGTCGGGAATTTTCCGCTTTCAACTCCCGTGATTCCACCGCCCGTTTCAACACAATATCCAGGCGGTTCAAGTTCACCGGCTTCTCGACAAAGTCAAACGCCCCCTGCTTTAACGCCTCCACCGCCGATTCAATCGTGCCGTAAGCCGAAAAGACTATGCACGTTGGTTGCGGCTGTTTTTTTAACGCCGTCTGCAACACCGCCATGCCGTCCGCCCCCGGCATCCGCAAGTCGGTCAAGACAAACTCAAAATCCGCATTTTTTAATAGATTCACCGCCACCGTACCATCTTCGGCGGCGGTAACGGTAAATTTTCGGCTTAAATAACGCGTCAACGCATCACGAGTCGTACGCTCGTCATCAGCCAATAACAACGCCGGTTTGCTCATACATTATCCCCCTCTCGATTTTCCGGCAGTTGCGCCGGTGTACTTTGACGGTTCTGCCGTGGAAAACGCACCGAAAACTGCATTCCGCCACCCGGATTACTGCAGACGCTGAACAACGCATGGTGCTCATTAAAAATACGCTGAATTATCATCATGCCCAGTCCGGAACCGCCGGCCTTAAAAGTTTTAAACGGATCAAACATCTCTTTTAACTGTTCCGGCGTTACGCCGCAACCATTGTCACAAAACACTACATTCACAAAATTTTCGTCGTAAGTACAGCTTATATCTATTCGCCCCATATCGCCGATGGCCTGAACCGAATTTTTCAGAATATTATAAAATGCCTGCTTCAACTGCGCCGCATCGCCCATCACCAGCGGCAGTGCCTCCGGCGTATTCAGATTTACCGACACATTGCGCAATTCAAATTCCTGATGCATAAAATGCAGTGTTTCCCGTATAACCGCCGCCGTTTCAATTGCCGAAAACTGCGGATTTCCCGGCCGAATCGCATGCAAAAACTGATGAATTATATTGTCCAGTCGCTCCACTTCCTGCCGACATGCCGCCACCATTCCTGCGGCATCCGCCAACTGCGGCGTAGCGTATTCCGTTAAATCCTGCTCCACAATCTGCAGATTTAAGTATAAGCTGTTCAACGGATTACCGATTTCATGTGCGACTCCGGCGGCTAACAGAGAAACCGCCTTGGCCGTACCCTCCGCCAAATCCTGCTGCGACTTTGCCCGGGCAGCGGTGATATCACGCAAAATCACCAACGCACAGGTTTCATTATTTAGCTCCTGCGGCACTAAATACATTTGCAGAAAACGATGGTCCGGGTAAAAAATCTCCAACTCCTCACGCAAAATCCGGGTCCACTCCTCCACATCCAACTGCAAAACCATGCGCCAGTCCACATCTCGAATAAAGTGAGACAAGCGAATCCGGCTTAAGTCATCCGGCAACCCCAGCAACTCCTGCGCTTTTTTGTTATGATAGCGAATATGCAGGGTGCGGTCAATCACCAGAATACCCTCGTCCACCGCATTTAAAATGGTGGCAAAAAAACCTTTATCTTTGTTTAAACGCAACAAATACGCCTGTAGACTGGTTCCATCTATGGCATCTACCCGTTCAATAAAACGGTCGGTAAAACTTTTCCTGCTGGTCATTTTTTTATACTCCTTTTTCATAGTGTCAATTTGACACACTTTATAAAAAAGTCAACCTGAATTATAAAAATTCTGACAAAAAAAATCCGTCTGAACTCAAACTGAATGTTGAATTTGACGGATTTTGCGCTGATGATGCTATTTTTTCAGGGCGAGAAACGCTTTAACCGCCGCTAACGGCGTCTCCATAACCGTCATCCCCGCCGCCAAATTATCGGCCACCACCTGCCTGCCGTAACCGGTCAGCACTAAATAACACGCCTTAACTCCGGCATTACAACCCGCACCAATATCACTGGGCCGGTCGCCAATCATGCACGACTGCGCCAAATCAATATTCCAATCCGCCGCCGCCTGCAAAATCATGCCGGGTTCCGGCTTGCGACAATGGCATTTTTCCGTATATTCCGGATGGTGCGGGCAATAGTAAAAAGCGTCTATTTTCGCCCCTTCCGCCGCCAGCAGTTCCTGAATCCGGGCATGAACCAGCGCAATATCCGCTTCGGGGAAATACCCCTTGCCCACGCCAGCCTGATTGGTGATGACAATTGCCTTATACCCGTTGGCGGCCAACAGTTTTAACGCCTCCACCGTACCGGGAATCAACTGAACTTTATCCGGCTCATGCAGATAATTTACCTCTTCATTTATTACGCCGTCCCGATCCAAAAAACACGCTTTATTCAACTAAACCTCCCGACCGCACATAAAAGCAATAAATTCGCTCAAATATTTTTTATACTGATTTTCCGGCAATGATTCGAGTTCCGCAACCGCTTGTCCGGTAAGTTCTTCCGCCCGGCGACAAACAAAATCCGCCGCTCCGCATTCGATAAACAACGCTTGAATTTGCCCCAAATCATTTTCGTCATACACGGTTTTACCCAGCAAGCCGTTTAAGCTCTTCTTACCGGCGTCAGACAATAGTTCAAACGCTTTCAGCAACAATAACGTGGCCTTGCGTTCGCTCAAATCCGCCCCTAAAGGCTTACCGAAACCGGCATTACCGAACACGCCCAAATAGTCATCCCGTAACTGAAACGCAATTGCGGCGGCCATCGCCATCCGGCCTAAGGCCAAGGTTTCCGGCCGTTCCCGCTTAACGTCATTCAACGCAATCATCGACCCGGACTCAGCACAGAACTGTAACAAGACACCGGTCTTACCCGCCATCATCCGCTCGACTTCAGCCGCTGAAACCTGCTCCACGCCCCGATAGGAAAATTCCACATCCAACGCTTCGCCGGCAATCAGTTCCCGATTAGTGAACTCCTGCATACGCTTTGCCAACGCCAGTGTAACATCGGCCGGCACACCATGTTCAGCGGCCTGCAACAGTAACGAATTTGCCCAGCCCTGCTGCCAGTCTCCGGCCAAAATCGCAAAGTCCTGCCCGAATCTCGCCGCCTCGGAATCCGCCAATTTATACTGCGCCATCGCCATAGTTTGCAACTGTTTATGGCAAGTCGGCACACCACGGCGAAAATCGTCACGGTCAATAATATCGTCATGCACCAGCGTCCAGTTATGAAAAACCTCCGCCGCACATGCCGGATAAAGTGCCGAATCCAACTTGCCGCCCAGTAAACCACAGCACCACATTAATAACGCCGGACGCAGGCGTTTGCCGCCGCGCAATGGATAATCACGCACGGCCACGCCCATAAAGTCCAACGGTAAATGCTGATGGAAAACATCATTCCTTAGAACGTTTTCCACCTGCAACGCTATATCTTTCAGAGCATTGCGCATATTTTTACCGCAATACTCCGCCCATGTCGGCACTGCTGGCCAATTTGCTGTAACGAGCCAAATAGCCGGTTTTGAACCGGGGTTCCGGCGCCGTCCAATTTTTCCGGCGTTCGGCCAATACCTCGTCCGACACTTCCAATTTTACACAGCGATTCGGAATATCGATGCTGATCATATCGCCAGATTCCACCAAAGCGATAATGCCGCCCGCCGCCGCTTCCGGGCTGACATGCCCGATACACGCACCGTGCGTGCCGCCGGAAAAACGCCCGTCGGTAATCAATGCCACCGAGTCGCCCAGTCCACGCCCCATAATATAACTGGTCGGCGCCAACATTTCCTGCATACCCGGCCCGCCTTTCGGCCCTTCATAGCGGATAATTACCACATCGCCGGCCTTAACTTTGCCGTCCAGAATGCCTTCGCAAGCATCTTCCTGACTTTCAAAAATCACCGCCGGACCACGATGCACCAACATTTTCGGGTCTACCCCGGCCGTCTTTACTACACAGCCGTTTTCCGCCAGATTACCGAACAACACCGCCAAACCGCCGTCTTTACTGTACGGATTAGCCAGCGTGTGAATCACCACGCCGTCCGGAGCCGGACTATTGGCAAATTCTTCGCCCAGCGTTAAGCCGGACACCGTGGGGCAATCCACATTCAATAATCCCGGAATCTTGCTGATTTCTTTTAAAATACTCATAATGCCGCCGACTTTTTCCAAATCATCCATATGGAACTTGTACGACGGAGCCAACTTACAGATATTCGGCGTAGTACGGCTGATGGCATCCAGTTTCTTTAAATCCAGTTTTACATCGGCTTCATTCGCCACCGCCAAGGTGTGCAATACCGTGTTGGTACTGCCGCCCATGGCCATATCCAACGCCAACGCATTATGGAAACTGGCCGGAGTAGCAAAATCCCGTGCCGTTTTCGCCTGCGGGTCCAGTGCCATTTCCACCGCACGTTTGGCCGCTTTACGCCAGAATTTCACTCGCTCTTCCGACTCGGCCAAAATCGTGCCGTTGCCCGGCAATGCCAAGCCCAACGCTTCGCATAAACAGTTCATGCTGTTGGCCGTAAACATGCCGGAGCAGGAACCGGCGCCCGGACAGCTTTCGCATTCCAATTCCAACAATTTGGCATCGTCAATCTTACCGATTTTATGCTGAGCCACTCCTTCAAACACCGTAATCAAGTCCGAATCCCGGCCATTTACCGCCGGACCAGCCGCCATTGGGCCGCCGGAGGCAAAAATTGTCGGAATATTCAACCGCATGGCCGCCATCAGCATACCCGGCACAATTTTATCGCAGTTCGGGATACAAATCATCGCATCAAACGGATGCGCCGAACCCATAGTTTCCACACAGTCGGCAATCAATTCCCGGCTGGGCAGTGAAAACTTCATCCCCTTATGCCCCATGGCAATACCGTCGCACACCGCAATGGTATTGAATTCATACGGTACGCCGCCGGCTTCACGAATTGCTTCACACACAATTTCGCCGACCTTCTTCAAATGACAGTGCCCCGGCGGAATATTGGTGTACGAGTTACAAACCCCGATAAACGGTTTTTTAAAATCTTCGGTAGTTAATCCGGTGGCCCGCATTAAACTGCGATGCGGCGCACGTTCGGCTCCGCTCTTCATTGCATCGCTTCTCATCTTTATTGCCTTATATTAATATATTGAAAAAAGTTATCCGATAATCTGATTGTCGCCCGCCGCCAGGAAGATACCTTCAAAGTTCATCTTCAGCTGTTCCGGGTTGTCGCTGGCGATCAGCGAGTCTTCCTGAGTAATTGTACCGTTTTCCACCAAGTCATATAAACACTGGTTAAAGGTCATCATACCGTCGCCACGACCGGCGGCAATGGCGGAGGACAAACGATCTAAACGGTCTTCCTGCAACAACTTATTAACCATTGGCGTATTGATCATTACTTCGCAAACCGGCACCCGGCCCACGCCTTCGGCACGGGGGCATAACCGCTGACTTACTACGGCACTCAAGTTGGTGGCCAAAGCCTCCCGAATCGGTTCCTGCTCATTTTTTTCGTAAAAGTCCAAAATACGACTGATCGTTTGCGACGCATTACTGGCGTGCAGCGTGGTCATTACCAAATGCCCCGTGTCGGCGGCCTGCAATGCGGCTTCAAAACTGCTGCGGTCACGCATTTCACCCACCATAATCACGTCCGGGTCCTGACGCAGAGCATGTTTTAAGGCACTGGCGAATGACGATGTATCAATCCCCACTTCACGCTGTTCAAAAAAGCTCTTTTTATCGGCAAATTCATATTCAATCGGGTCTTCGATTGTAATAACATGGTCACTGCGAGTCTCGTTAATATAGTCCAGCATGGCGGCCAGCGTGGTGGATTTACCAGACCCGGTAGTACCGGTAAGAATAATAATACCACGGACTTCGGAACTAATCTGCTTTAATACTTCCGGTAAACCCAGTTCTGAAAAAGTGCGAATCTCATTTTTAACATAACGGAACGTAATCCCCGTATTGGTTCGCTGACGGTGAATATTTACACGGAAACGCCCAACGCCATCTTCACGATGCGAAATATCCAAGTCGCCGTCATTTTCCAGCAATTTAAGCTGTTTTTCAGAACTTACCTGCTTAATAAACGATTCAATTACTTCGGTAGTGGCAATATAATCGCTATAGGCAATCTTGCCGTCTATCCGCACTGCCACCGGGCAGAGTTCCTTCACATGCACGTCAGACGCTCCGGCGTGAACCGCCATTTCTAAAACATCATGCAACGAAGTGTTTGCTGTACTCATTCATCTACTCCTTAATTATAAAATGATTAGGCAATTATTTGCCGGTATATACATCCATCAAACTGCGCATTTCTTTTACCGCCTGCTCCAGCCCCGTAAACAACGCCCGGCTGATAATCGAAAACCCGATATTCAACTCGTTTAAATACGGAACTCTTAATATTCCGGCGATATTCTCATAATCAATTCCATGCCCCGCATTCACCTTCAAACCCAGCGAATGCGCCAGTTCCGCCGCTTGAATCAACCGATCCAGCTCCCGTACCTGCTCCGCTCCGGCGGCATTGGAATAACTCCCGGTATGCAGTTCAATATAATCAGCCCCCACCTCTTTTGCCAAAGCGATCTGCCGCTCTTCCGGGTCGATAAACAAACTCACTTTAATGTTCCGACTTTGCAGCGTTTTCACCGCTCTTGAGACTTTGGACAATGCGTCCGCCACGTTCAACCCGCCTTCAGTAGTGAGTTCCTGCCGCTTTTCCGGCACTAAACAACAGCTGTTCGGCTGTAAATCACCGGCGATTTTCAGCATCTCCTCGGTAATAGCCATCTCCATATTCAATCGGGCGGCGTGCGCATGTATCGCCACTATATCCACATCATTAATATGACGGCGGTCTTCACGCAGATGAGCGGTAATCCCCCATGCTCCGGCGGCTTCGCACACTTTCACCGCCTCAATAACGCTGGGATACGCCGCTCCGCGAGCCTGCCGCAAGGTCGCCACATGATCAATATTTACACCTAATTTTAACATCTCCATCACTCCTTATATAAACTTCTCATCAACGCCGGATACAGCGTCTGTTCGTGTTCCAGCGTATCACTTCCGGCATACACCGGCGACCAGTACCAGACCTGTTCAGTTGGCCAATTTTCAGTAAGTTCATGCAGTTTCTGCACAATTCCGGCGCCGGGCTGATTGCCCAGTTCCGGCTCATAAATCAAACGAATCGCCGCTGTATTATATTTAAGACTATTCAAAAACGCAATTTGTTCACTCGAAAACTGAATTTCATGAATATGTATTTCAATCATCAACCGTAATTCGGGCAACATTAAATCGCTGAAAGCCGCCGCCGCCTGACTGCCGGAAAATTCGTAACCCACCACCGGGAATCGCAACGGCAACACAAAATGCAGATTTTCCGGCATGCCTGCCACCAGCAATCGCAGTAATTTACGCAGTTTTTGCGCATATTCCCGGTCATTAACCGCCCGGATAAAGTCAAAATCCGCCTCCACCATGCCGGCGTTCAAATCGGCGGCCAGTTTACAGCGACGGATAAAATGAGCCTGAAAATCATACCATAATACACCGTTTAACTCCGCCGCCTGCCGAGTCAATCCCGCATCTAAAACACGTGAAAACGCCACCCACTCCAAACGATTTTTCTTTAAAAACGTGGTGCATTCCAGTTTACCCAACTGCACGCCGTCAAACTCCACCACGCCGATTTCGCCCAACTTTTTATAGTCCGGGGCGAATTCCGACGCCGGTGGCCGCCGATTGGCCAAACTTACACCCCATTTTTCCATGCTCATAGCGTTTTTACCTAATTTTAATTTGCATCAATCCAAAAATCCGGCCGCCAGCAATTTATCCATCGTTACAGAACCTGCCTGGTCTGCCGACCGTATCTGCCCCGCCAACTCCAGTTGACGTACCACATATTTACCCAATAAATCGCTCTCTAAATTCACCCGACTGCCACGTTCACGCTGTTTTAACGCCGTTTCCTGTAACGTTACCGGAATCAGATGCACCGTGAAATATTCGGCATTAACCTCTACCACGGTGAGCGACACGCCATCCACCGCCACACTGCCTTTTTCCACCACAAACGGCGCAAAATTTTGCGGCATCGCCAGTTTTAATTCATAATCGCCGCCAACTTTCGCCAAGCCAAGCACCGCCGCCGCCGCATCCACATGACCGGACACAATATGCCCGCCAAAGCGATCGCCCAGCCGCATCGCCCGTTCCAGATTCATGGCCGAACCCAACGGTAATTCGCCTAAATTAGTACGCTTAAACGTCTCGGCCATAGCATGAAAACGCATTGTACCATCGGCCGTCCACTCTTCCAGCGTTAAGCAAACGCCGTTCACCGCCACGCTCTCACCAAATACCGGCGACTCAAACAATCTGGCGGCCTGAATATAAATTTTGCCCGCATCCGCGATAATTTCCCGGCGTTGCAAAACGCCAACTTGCTCTATCAATCCGGTAAACATTGCCTAATCCTTATTAATAATATCGGCCTTAACCACTAAATCCGGCCCGATAAATTCCGCCGTCATATTACTTAACGGCGCCGCCAACGCCAAACTGCGCTCATCGCCCCCGGTCAATGGCCGGGCGTTCCGTCCGCACAATAATTTAGGTGCAAAGTGAAATTCCACCGCATCCACCACGCCGGCTTCCACCGCCATGCCCGCCAGTTCACTGCCGCCTTCCAACAGCAACGCCGTAATATTTTCACTGCCCAGCCGCCGCAAAAATGCGTGCCAAGCCGCCCGATTGCCCAGCTCAACCGCTTCCACTTCCGGGTCATCCGGAAAATACGCCGCCAAATCGGTTTTGCTCATCCAACTGGTGGCGATAATTTTACGCAACTTTTTCGGCCAGTCCGCCGGTTCCCGCACGGTAAGCGACGGTTTGTCTATCCGTACAGTTTTGCCGGTAACCATAATTGCATCCGCCCAGCGGCGCAACTCCTGCACCCGCAATCTGGCGGCACTGCCGGTAATCCACTTGCTTTCGCCATCGGCCGTTGCCGTTTTGCCATCTAAAGTTGCGGCCATTTTTAACAGTACAAACGGCCGTTTTTGAGTAATCCAAGTGAAAAATGCCCGATTCAACGCCCGGCACTCTGCGGCCAATACGCCAACTTCCACGGCAATTCCGGCCTGCTGTAAAACCTCCACCGCTTTACCCGCATGATTCGGATTCGGGTCCAAACAACCAATCACCACCTTACCGACTCCGGCATCAATCAACGCCTTAGTGCAAGGCGGCGTGCGACCATAAGTACAACATGGTTCAAGTGTTACATACACCGTACACCCTTTGGCCCGTCCGCCGGCCGCCTGTAACATTTCCACTTCCGCATGCGGCATGCCGGCTTTATGGTGCCAGCCTTCGGCCACCACCTCGCCATCGGCGTTTACCGCCACCGCACCAACCATCGGATTCGGTGTGGTTAAGCCCCACGCTTTTTTGGCGGCGTTCAACGCCATCTGCATATAAAATTCCGCTGATTTCACCGCCATAAATTTATTTACTCCGCATTTCTTTCGCCGCCAAACAGTGCGGCGGCATAGTAATCGGGGTTAAACTCCTGCAAATCTTCGGGTTGTTCGCCAAGTCCGGCAAAAAATGTCGGTAACTTGAACTCCTGATTCACCGCCACCGCCATGCCGCCCTTGCCCGAACCGTCCAATTTAGTTAAAACAATGCCGGACACCTTGGCCGTTTGCGAAAATTCCCGTGCCTGACTCAACGCATTCGCCCCTAAACTGGAGTCCACCGTCAGCCAGACTTCATGCGGTGCGCCCGGATAAACCTTATCCACCGAGCGGCAAATCTTCGCCAATTCATCCATTAATCCCTTACTGTTCTGCTGCCGTCCGGCGGTGTCTATCAACAAAATATCCGTATTACGAGCCAACGCCGCACTGACCGCATCAAACGCTACGCTGGCCGGGTCTGCCCCGTGTTTGGCGGAAATAACCGTACTCCCGGTGCGTTCCCCCCATAACTTTAACTGCTCCACCGCGGCGGCTCTAAAGGTATCGGCGGCGGCCAGCATCACGGTTTTACCGTCCTGCCGGAAACGAGCCGCCAACTTGCCGATGGTAGTAGTTTTACCACTGCCGTTCACCCCCACAAATAAAATAACCGTGGGCTTACCGGACGGAGCATAATTTATCGGACGGACATTACATTTTAAAATTTCGGCCACCATATTTTCCGCCACCTGAAAAATGTCGGCAGTCGTACCGATTTTACCCCGTTCATACTGATCGCGAATCTCCCCTACAATACGCAGACTGGCCGCCACGCCAAAGTCGGCGGCAATCAACGCCGCCTCCAAATCGTCAAAATCCGCCGGAGTCCAACTCTTTACGCCGGAGAACATTCCGGCAATTGAACGGGTTACCTTGGTGGTGGTCTTTTCCAAACCGCGCTTGAAAATGGAGAATAGCGATTTCATAAGTGATCCACCGCCTCACGCGCCGGGCGCGACAATTGATTTTTAATTGCGTTCAGCACGCCATTAATAAAGTTTCCGGAATTTTCGCCGGAGTAATCATTGGCAATTTCCACCGCTTCATTAATACTCACCACCGGGGGAACCTCCGGCACAAACATCATTTCGCACGCCGCCACCCGCATAATCTGCCGATCCACCGAACTTAAGCGATCCCACTCCCAGTTAGCGGACAAATTACAGATTTTGTCGTCAATTTCAGGTTGATGCAGACTCCACACATCCAGCAGGCTTTCCGCATATTCCTGACCTTTACGCAACTCCCGGCTGGCTTGCCAGTGCATAATTCCGGCGGCCTCTTCAAACACCTTTTCACGGGTTTTGCTTAAAGTAGACTCGTTCATTTCGCTGATAAACAAATACAGCATAGCCAGCTCCCGGCCGATACGTTTAGTATGGCAGGGCATTTTCATGGCATTGATGTCGGCCGCATTGTCGTTAAAAAATTCTTCACTCATTTATCTTCTTCACCAGTTTAGCCATTTCAATTACCGCCATGGCGGCGTCGGCACCCTTATTCCCGGCCTTAGTCCCGCTGCGTTCAATCGCCTGGTCCAGATTATCGGCGGTTACCAAACCGTAACCCACCGGCACGCCGAATTCCAAAGACAACTGCCCCAAGGCTTTAGAGACCTCGGCATTAATGTACCCGGCATGAGGCGTCGCCCCCTGAATAACCACGCCCAATGCGGCCACGCCGTCATATTTACCGGACTGCAAAAACTTTTTTACCATAAACGGCAGTTCATATGCGCCCGGCACCCATGCCACGCAGATATCCTCCGCCTTACCGCCGTGCCGCACAATGGCATCCACCGCACCGCCCAGCAGTTTGCTAACGAAAAATTCGTTAAAACGACTGCATACAATCGCGATTTTTAAGCCGCTGGCCAGCAAATCGCCCTCAAGAAGTTGGTAATTTTGGTTCATATATCTAAATCTCCTATTATAATCTTACAGCATGTGGCCCATTTTTTCTTTTTTGGTTTTAAGGTACCGTTCATTGTCGTCTCCGGGCGGGATAACAATGGGTTCCCGACCTAAAACGGTAAGGCCGTAGCCGGAAAGTCCGGCCAGTTTTTTGGGATTATTCGTTAATAAACGTACCGATTTCACCCCTAATTCCAGCAAAATCTGCACGCCGATGCCATATTCACGCAAATCCGGTGCAAAGCCCAATTCCACATTGGCCTCCACCGTATCCGCCCCGTGGTCCTGCAGTTGATACGCATGAACCTTATTGAAAATTCCAATGCCGCGCCCCTCCTGCCGCAGATAAACAATTACGCCACGCCCCCGTTTTGCAATAATCTGCATGGCCGCATGAAGCTGTTCGCCGCAATCACAGCGCAGAGACCCGAACACATCGCCGGTCAAACATTCGCTATGCACCCGCACCAGCACATCTTCGCCATTGCCGATATCGCCGTAAACCAGAGCCACATGCTCCATGCCGTCCACCTTACTGCGGAACGCTTCAATGGAAAATTCGCCGCAACAAGTCGGCAGTTTGGCCGGTTCACTGCGTTCAATCAGTTTTTCGGTCCGGCGGCGGTATTCAATTAAATCAGCCACGGTGCAGAGTCTTAAATTATGTTTTTGGCAGAACTCCTTTAACTGCGGGAGTCTGGCCATAGTGCCGTCGTCATTCATGATTTCGCAAATCACGCCGCCCGGCGTCAATCCGGCCAAACGGCTTAAATCCACGGCGGCCTCGGTATGACCGGTGCGTCGCAACACACCGCCATTGCGGGCGATCAGCGGAAACACATGCCCCGGCGAGGCAAAATCATTGCGGATGATTTCCGGATTCGCCAACGCCGCCACGGTTTTTGCCCGGTCAGCGGCACTGATTCCGGTGGTAGTTCCGGCCAGAATATCCACGCTTTCGGTAAAAGCGGTTTTAAACGGATCACTCAAGATCGCCGGGGTGGACAAACTTAATTGCATTGCCCGTTCTTCAGTAATCGGCGCACAAATCAAGCCGCGCCCGTTTTTAGCCATAAAATTGATGATTTCCGGTGTAACCTTGCAGGCGGCGGCAATAATATCGCCCTCGTTTTCACGGTTTTCGTCATCGGTAACCACCACCATTTCGCCGCGGCTTATCGCGGCAATAACCTCTTCAACAGGACTAAATTCTACACTCATAAACAACCTTCCAATTAAAACCTTCCGGCAACCAAACCAGTTACCGGCATCGGATAAAAAACTAACTTCCAAGCAGCGTAAGCGCACCGATTATCAACACGGTCAATTCCGTAATTGCCCCGAACACGGTAATGATTCCGGCATCTACGCCGCCGAATTTTTCCACGCAATAGTTGCCGAAAAACCAGCTGCCGCCCACGGCAAAACCCACGCTGACCAGCGGCGCCGCCGGATGACCGATGAAAAACAACAGTATAAATCCGGCCACCCACCATAAATGAAACCGGGCTTGTTTCGCCACCGGCAATAACGCATCTGAACTCATTGCACCGGGCAAAGCGGCCAGATAGCCCTGCGCCGAAAAATTCAACACCACCGCCGCAATAATCCACGCCGGTTGACACCAAAAAATCACCATGCACGCCGCCAGTTTTAACAGCGGATAAACCAGCGTCAACACCGACGGAACCACTCCGGACAAATCCCGAATACCCACGCCTAAAGAGCTGATTCCACCGGACACCCGCCCGGCATCAATCCAGCCGCTGACACCGCTGACCACGCTGGAAAATCCCCGCCCGGAGTCTTTAAGCTCCAGCAAAACCACCGCCGCCGCACTCCATAACACCATGCCGGCATACCGGCCGAAAAAGGCGCCGCATATCCCGGATAGCACCACCAGACCGGCACCGAAAATCACTCCGGCCAGCGGGCAGGCCATGGCAATCAGTTCGCCGGAATCATCACGATTAAACTGTTTTACCATGCCCTGCAGTTTTGCCGGCAACGGCCAGTCTATCAGCATTTCCCACGCCGCAATTACAGCGGCAAATATTTTATGTGCCAACATATTGCCTCCTCCAGATTCAAGTTTATCCGTGCAAATAATATAGCACACTTTATATAAATAAAAAAGGGGCGGAAGATGATTTTATTGCAGAATATGGCATTTACCGCTAAAAAACGGCATATTTGAGCCGTATTCCGGCATTTTCAGCGCAGGCTGTAACGGCGGCCGGGATTTTGCCGCACCAGCATTTTCATCTCCAGACCAATCAGTTTTCCGGCCAGAATACCGGAGTCAAACTCTATCGCCAAAGCCAATTCATCGTAAGAACTTTCTCCTTTTTCATGCAGAAAATCCACAATTTTCTGTTCGGCGGCATCCAATTTTACTTGCGAAACCGCCTTATATGCCTCTTTGGATTCGGAAAAATTAAAGGTGTCCTGTTCCAGCGCCGGATTAAATTCCTCCATCACATCCTGAAAGGACTCGGTTAAACGGGCTTCACCGTGCTTAATCAGAAAATGACATCCGGCGGACTGCGGATTTTCCACCGCTCCCGGCACGGCGAACACTGTTTTGCCGTAGTCATTGGCTAAGTTTGCGGTAATCATTGCACCAGAATCCACGCCGGCCTCCACCACAATCACGCCGCGGGACAAGCCGGCAATAATGCGGTTCCGTCGGGGGAACGAGGTGCGGCTGACCGGGAACATCATCGGAAATTCCGTAATCACCGCTCCGCCGGACTGAATTATGCTCCGGGCCAGCGGCACATGGTCCTGCGGCTGAATATTGCCCAGCCCACCACCCAGCACCGCCACGGTAATTCCGCCGGACTTCACGGTGGCATCGTGCGCCTCATAGTCAATGCCGTAGGCAAGGCCGCTTACGGTTCCCCATCCGGCCGCCACCGCCTGCGTGCTTAATAATCTGGCCATGCGCCGCCCGTAAGATGACGCCCGGCGGGAACCCACCACGCCAATCGTGTCCATCCGGTCAAAATTCGGCAGTTTTCCGGCCACATACAAGCACAACGGCGGGTCCGGAAGCTCTCTCAGCACCGCCGGGTAATGTTCATCAAATAAAGTAATAATCTTTACGCCGCCCTGTTCGGCACGTCCGGTCTCGGCTCGCCAGTCCACCTGTTCCGGCCAGGCGAAAATCCGCCGTGAGAGCTGTTCGCCCACGCCATGAACCATCATCAGCTCCTCCACCGACGCCTGCAAAGCGGCCTCCGGCGAACCGAAAAAGTTACTCAAAGCGTTAAACTTAACAAAGCCGATACCGGAAATCATATTGAAAATTATACATGCTTCACGTGAGGAAATCATAATTCATCCTGTAAAAAAGTCAATATTTCTTCATCCGTAACATCGTCGGCAATCCGCACTTTACCCAACCGTTCCGGCAGTATCAGCCGAATTTTACCGTGTTCCGATTTTTTGTCGCCGTGCATGGCTTTCAGCACTTTTTCAGCATGCACTTTACACGGACATTTAACCGGCAGTTTTAGATAATCGAGTAGCGCCTCTATTTTCAACTGTTCGTCGGCATTAAATTCGCCACGCTTAACCGCAAAACGACCGGCCAGCACCATGCCGAACGCCACCGCCTTGCCATGCGGAACTTTAAAATTACTAAGCAGTTCCACCGCATGACCAAAGGTATGGCCGTAATTTAAAATAGCCCGGATGCCGCCTTCAAATTCATCCTTCCGCACCACGTCGGCCTTAATTTCACAACACCGTTTAATCACTTCGGCATAAAAATCACCGGTAGGATTCTTTAAAAGTTTTTGCTTGTTTTCCAGTAAAAAATTAAAAAACTCCGCATCAAAAATCACGCCGTATTTAATCACCTCCGCCAAGCCGTTCCGCCACTCTTTTTTAGGGAGTGTATCCAATAATGCGGGGTCCATAAACACCGCCTTCGGCTGATGAAATGCGCCAATCAGATTTTTACCTTCCGGCAAGTCCGCTCCGGTCTTGCCGCCCACGCTGGAATCCACCATGGCTAACAAAGTAGTCGGCAGTTGAATAAACTCCACACCCCGCTTGTAGATTGCGGCGGCAAAGCCGGTCATATCCCCGGTAACGCCGCCGCCTAAAGCGGCAAAAACCGATTTGCGGTCAAAGTTATTAAAGGCGGCAAAACGGCAAATATCACCAACGGCCGCCAGTGTCTTGTATTTCTCGCCGGGACGCAGTGCAATCATGCCGAGCTCAAACGCATTACTGAGCAGTTCGCAAGCCTCGTCGGTATGTTCGGCGGCCTCCACATTAGCGTCGGTAACCAGCAAAACCTGGCGATTGCCGGCCAACGCTGTAAGTTCGTCCGCAAAACTCCGCATCGAACCGATGTAAATCTTATAGGAATTTTTTCCCAAATCCACCGGCACCACCAAACGACGCAATGTGGTCATTTCATTCATAAACAGCCTCTCCAAAAAAGTAATAAAGTTCCAAATGTACAATTTAAGATATTCCCTTTTTAGTATTTGGCAAGGCAAAAACGCAAATTTTTCGGCATATTTTGTTATTATAATTAGACAAAAACAGTTTTGATGTTATGTTATAACTCTGAACATGTTTTTTATTAACTAAATTTAACATATTAAACGAGGTAAATATCATGGCAGATGATGCTAAGAATGTTGATTTGATGAACAAAATTGTTTCGCTGTGCAAACGGCGCGGATTTATTTTCCCCAGTTCTGAAATTTACGGCGGGATTAACGGCTTTTGGGATTACGGCCCGTACGGGGTGCGTATGAAACGTGCCGTGGAACAACTCTGGTGGCACGAAACGGTGGAAACCCGTGATAATGTGGAAGGGTTGGACTCCACCATCATTTGCCATCCGAAAGTCTGGAAGGCCTCCGGCCATTTGGACCAGTTCAGCGACTTGATGACCGACTGCCGGGATTGTAAGACTCGTTTCCGGGTGGACCAGATGGAAGACCCGACCACCTGCAGTAACTGCGGCAGTAAGAATTTGACCGAACCTCGTGAGTTCAATCTGATGATGAAAACCTACGTCGGCCCGGTGTTTGACGATGAACATGTGGCCTATCTGCGAGCCGAAACCTGCCAGCCGATTTTTGTGGACTTTAATCAGGTGAGAATCTCCACCCGTCAGAAACTGCCGTTCGGTATTGCTCAGGTGGGCAAGTCTTTCCGTAATGAAATCAATCCGCGAAACTTCACCTTCCGCAGTCGTGAATTCACCCAGATGGAAATGGAGTTCTTCTGCTCCGAAGAAGATGGCATGCAGTGGTTTGAATACTGGAAGGCGCAACGCATTAAGTTTTATAAGGAAAAGTTAGGGTTTACCGATGACTTTTTCCGCATTTACGTTCACGAAAAACTTGCCCATTACGCCAAGGCCGCCATTGACATTGAAGTCAAGTTCCCGTTCGGTTGGGGCGAATTGGAAGGCGTACACCACCGCGGTTGCTGGGATTTGTCCCGCCACAGCGAATTCTCCGGCGAAGATTTACAGTATTTTGACCAGGATAACGGCCGCAAGTTTATGCCGACCTGCGTGGAAACCAGTGTAGGACTGGATCGCATGATGCTGGCGTTACTCACCCGTGCCTATGATGAAGACACCGCCGACACCTGCAAAGAAGGCCAGGAACAGGATGTGCGTATTGTATTGCGTCTGCCGGCTCTGGTGGCTCCGGTTCAGGTGGCCGTTTTACCGTTGTCCAAAAAACTGAACGAACACGCCGAAAAGCTGTATAATGAGCTTAACCGCCGCTTCCGCTGTGAATTTGACGTTACCGGAAGTATCGGCAAACGCTATCGCCGGCAGGATGAAATCGGTACGCCATTCTGCTTAACGTTTGACTTTGAATCGGAAACCGACAACTCGGTAACCGTGCGTGAACGTGATTCCATGAAGCAGGAACGGGTAAATATTTCGCAACTGCGCAGTTATCTCGAAGAAAAAATTGGTCTGTAAGGTAAACTATCATGCTCGATGCTTTAAGCGATAAACTACAAGATGTCTTTAAAAAGTTACGTGGCGAAGCCAAACTGACCGAGACCAATATCCAGGACGCCATGCGGGAAATCCGCTTGGCAATGCTGGAGGCCGACGTTAATTTGGATGTGGTGCGTGATTTTGTCGAACAGGTTCGTAACGACTGTTTAGGGGTGGATGTTATCCGCAGCGTTACCCCCGGTCAACAGGTGGTGAAAATTGTAAATGACCGCTTAACTGAACTTTTGGGTTCAACTCAAAGCGAATTGAATTTAGCCAGCAAGCCCACCGTAATTTTACTGGTGGGGCTGCACGGCAGCGGTAAAACCACCACCTGCGCCAAGCTGGCCAAGCTGTTGACCAAACAGAAAAAGTCCGTATTAATGGCGGCGTGCGACGTTTATCGCCCGGCGGCAATTGACCAGTTGGAATTTTTAGGCCAGCAGATCGGCGTGCCGGTTTTTGCCGAACGGGGCAATTTAGACGTTCCGCAGTTGGCGGCTCGTGCCGTGGAACAGGCCAAATTCAACCACACCGATGTGGTGTTGCTGGATACCGCCGGACGGCTGCAGATAGACGCAAATATGGTGCAGGAGCTGGTTCGTTTGCGCCAAAGCGTGCGAGCCGATGAAGTATTGCTGGTGGCCGATGCCGCCTTAGGGCAGGAAGCCGTGGCCGTGGCCGGCGAATTTCACCGGGCATTGGGCTTAACCGGGTTTATCTTAACCAAGTTGGATGGTGATGCCCGTGGCGGCGCCGCTTTGTCGATCCGCAAAGTAACCGGCTGTCCGGTTAAGTTTGTCGGGGTGGGCGAAAAGATTGAGGATTTGGAAGTATTTTATCCGGACCGTATGGCGTCCAGAATCTTAGGCATGGGCGACGTGGTTTCACTGGTGTCCCGTGCGGCGGAGGCGATGGATGAGGCCGAAGCCCGTAAGATGCAGGAAAAAATGCGGAAAAACCAGTTCGATTTTAACGACTTTTTAGCCCAGCTAAAACAGGTTTCCCGCATGGGCGGGCTGGAAAGCATTGTAAAAATGCTGCCCGGCGGCCGCCAGTTGTCCGACGCGATGAGCGCCATGGACCCCAGACAGTTTAAGCGGATTGAAGCGATTATTTTGTCGATGACGCCGTTTGAACGGGAAAATCCTGATGAAATTGATTTTCAGCGGCGTAAACGTATTGCCAAAGGCGCCGGAGTTTCTCTGGAACAGGTGTCCGGGCTTATCAAGCAGTTTACCTCGATGCGTAAAATGATGCGCAAGAATGGGTTGCTGGCAAAATTATTCGGTGGGCAGTCCACGCCGGAATTCGGCGGCGGCATGGCGATGCCGGGGCTGGCCGGCGCAATGGGGTTATCGCAACCCGTCGGCAAGCAGGATAAAGATAAAAAGAAGCGGTTGGCGAAACTGGCAAAAAAACAACGCCGCAAAAATCGCTAAGTCAGGAGTTTAAATTATGTTGACACTATTTTTGGCGGCCGGACTCGGCGCCGCATTAGGAGCCTTGTTAAACGGGGCCGGCATTGCGTCCAGCGGCTGGTCGGTATTTTGGGGTATTCTGCTGATGGTGGCGATTCAGCTTGCCGTCGGTTTGTTTATCCGCAAGCAGGTGAACAATACCAACATGGTGATGCAGGCGGATATGGCCGCCACGCAAACCAAAATTATGCGCAAGGTGGAGGCGTTTCAACGTCGGCCGGGCGGGAATGTAAAATTGATGCAGCAGGAGTTGCAGGAAGAACAGTTTTCTTCGGTGCGGCGGGCGTTGAACAAATTGGATGAACTTAACCGCTATACATGGTGGAATTTGCTACTGTCCAAGCAGTTAAACACCATGCGCATGGTAATGTATTATCAGTTGAAGGAGTTTGCCAAAGTCGACGAATTACTGCCGAAAAGTATCATGCTTTCCGCTCAGGCGATTGCGATGAAAATGGCCCGGATGTACAAGCACAATGACAAAAACATTGATAAGTTTTTTGCCAAAAAAGCCAAACGCATGAAGGGCGACGACGCTGTTTTATTGTATAGTTTATACGCTTGGATTAAGTTAAAGCAGGACGATGCCAAGTCGGCGCTGGAAGCCTTAAACAAGGCCACCGCCAAATGCGATAATCCCGCCTTGATTGCCAATCGGGATCGCATTGCCAACGGCAAAGTTAAGCAATTCACCAATCAGGCTTTAGGCGATGCATGGTACTCGCTGTATCTGGAAGAGCCGAAAGTTAAACAACAGCGTGCTCCGGAGCGTCGTTTTGTATGAAAATGATGTTCATCGGCGATGTGGTGGGTTCCGGCGGCCGGCAGGCGGTGATGGATTTAGTACCGGAATTGCGGCGGGAACATAATTTGTCGCTGGTGATTGTCAATGCCGAAAATATGGCGGCCGGTGCCGGATTGACCGGGAATACCATTCGGGAACTCTCGAAAGTGGTGGATGTGATTACCGCCGGTGATCATGTGTGGGATCAAAAAGGGTTTGATTCAGAAATCAAGCAGTTCCCCAATGTGATTCGACCGGCCAATTATCACACGGCGCAACCCGGCGTGGGGGTAAAGATTTTCCAGAACCCCATGGGGGGCGACTATGCGGTTATTGCGTTGCAGGGGCAGGTTTTTATGCGGGAATGTGCGTTTAATCCGTTTAATACGGCAGAGCGCATTATTAACGAACTGCCACAGCGCATCAAAACCGTTTTCGTGGATTTTCATGCCGAAGCCACCAGTGAAAAACGGGCGATGGGATACTTTTTAGAGGGGCGGATTACCGCTATGTTCGGCACTCATACCCATGTGCAGACCGCCGATGAACAGATTCTGCCGGGTGGTACGGCGGTAATCTCCGATGTGGGAATGGTGGGCGGCCAACGCTCGGTATTAGGCCGGGATGTTGAGGCCGTTCTGCGTAAATTCACCACCGGGCTGCCCGGCCGTTTTCCAGTGGTGGAGGATAATATTCAGCTGGATGCGGCAATTGTAACTTATGATTATATGACCGGCAAGGCGCAAAAAATTGAACGCATAAGTGTCTTACATAAAAAATCGTGAGGTAAATCATGAACAATCCGGGCAAGTTGGCAATTATTGTGCCATGCTATAACGAGCAAGAGGTGCTGCCGGAAACTGAAAAACAGTTGACGGCGTTTTTGCAAACGCTGATCAATGAAAATTTAGCGGCCGCAGACAGCAAGGTTTGCTTTGTGAATGACGGCAGTCGTGATTTAACTTGGCCGATGATAAAACGCTTTGCCACGGATAATCCGCTGGTGGAGGGCGTAAATTTAACTCGCAACTTTGGGCATCAGGGGGCGTTGCTGGCCGGACTGAATACGGCTCAAGCGGATATTTACGTGTCCATTGATGCCGATTTGCAGGATGACCATACCGTAATCCGGGAGATGTTAAAAAAGTATTATGCCGGGAATGACATTGTGCTTGGCGTGCGCAACTGCCGGGATACGGACTCGTTTTTTAAGCGTTCCACGGCCAATATGTTTTACCGTTTAATGACACTTTTAGGGGTGAAAATCGTTGAAAATCACGCCGATTTCCGCTTAATGAGCAAGCGTGCGGTGGATACATTAAAAGAGTTTGGCGAACATAATTTATTTCTGCGCGGCATCGTGCCGCTACTGGGTTATGATACGGCACAGGTGTTTTATGCCCGTAAGGAGCGTACTGCGGGCGAAAGCAAATATCCGTTGCGTAAGATGCTGGCTTTTGCTTGGGATGGCATCACCAGTTTCTCGGTGGTTCCGTTGCGTTTAGCGGCCATTGCCGGGGCCTTGACCGTGGTCTTCAGTATGATTTTAATGATCAAATTTTTATATGCCTATTTTATGCAGAACGCCGTGCCGGGCTGGACCTCTACAGTAGCGTTTGTCGGCCTGCTGGGAGGAGCTCAGCTGTTGGTTATTGCGATTTTAGGGGAATATGTCGGTAAAATCTACTTAGAAACCAAAGCCCGCCCGCTGTATATTGTCCGAGAGCACCTGAACCGGTAATCCCGTTTTTAATCTCGGCAGAATATGCCGCTTTACCTCATAAAAAGTAAAGCGGCATTTGGTAATTTAGAGTTTTGATTATTAACTAGTCGATTATGCATTATCGGCTAAAATAGTATTTGACGCTGTCCAGATAAATTTCCGTATTCTCCTTATCCGTATTTTCCACTTCAAAATACAAATCTTTAAACGGCGTATTTTCCGCATCAATTTCAAAAGTTTTCCAGCCGTTCCAATCACACTTTTTAGTCCACAACTGTTTTTCAGCAGTGCGGACAATAAAATCAAACGAACTGTTTTCCGCAAATATTGTTAAGGATATATTTTTAACCGGTTCATCCGTTAAGCGCAACTGTTTTGGGTTAATCATAATTTTACAACTTCCTTTACCGTAGGCATATAACTTTAATGCTCGATCGCTCAGATAATGTTCTGCGGAAAATTTAAAATCTATCCGCTTGTTGTCCACTTGAATATAAGGAGAAAAATTGGCAAAATCAAATTCCAGTTTTTCCAATGGTAACAATTTAAATTTTCCGTTCACCTTCTGATACAAACGATTTTCCCGCGGTAAATCGGCAAAATACGGGAGGTAAAGCGGTTCTTGTTCTTTACTTAAATTATTTACATATAAATAATCCTGCCCGGCCAGAGCATCGCCCCATTTTTCCGGCTTCATCGCCGCATTAACGGCGGTCAATTTCGTCAATATTTCACCGGTTCTGGGATTGCAACGTAATAGGCCTTGATACTTATTATACGTTTTCCACATGTAAATGTCGGTATCTTTGACATCCAGCACTCCGAATCCGGCCATCTCCACATTGTACAGCGGCGCGTTAATCTGTTCCGCCACAAAAAACTCCGAACGATTGTGATTATTATGGCGCTCGCCACGTTGCACAAAACCATAATAGTCCTGCCAGTGAGACATCCCAGGAATCACTAACAGCAACACCGCCAACTGCCAGAGCCGAAAGCGGTACTGAAAGCATAAATTACTTATTCCGCCCACCAGTATCAACCATACCGCATTAATAAATGAGCCGATATAACGTGTGCCGGAAGGTAGTTGGTCAGCGGCACCCACATTAAATTCAAACACATAATAAATGTATAATGTAAACGCATACACTAAAAATCCAACCAATACCAGCCAACCACTGCCGGAGATACGCCGCCCTAAATGGCGATCCGGAACCAGTCTTCCGGCGGCAAATAAAATCACCGACGCAACCAGAACCACGCCACAATAGCCGCTTTGCCATAATGTGCAGTTAACGCCAAAATTGAAACATGTCAGTTCAAACATTTTTTCGGCTACCGGCCAAGCGTTGCCCGGTTGATTATTTACAATGGCGTTTGTAATTGCCGTTAACGAAATGTTCTTGCCGGTAAATGTAAGTGCCGGATTGTTGATTAAAGCCTGATAACCATTCCAGCAAAGTCGAACTGCCATAAAACAGACAGCCGGTAAAGCATATACCCAATTTTGCTGTATATATTTACGCAATTCACTACGTTTGAATCTTGTTTTAAACAGTTCGCACAGCAGAACTGCAATTACAAACACAATAACCATAACCGCCAGACCGGAACCGGATTTTTTTATTAAAATCAGCCACGGCAACGCCAAACTTAAACCGAAGGCACAAAATACACGCTCCTTATAATTCCAAACCGCAAACAACAGAGCCCATCCGAACGACAAATTCAATATTGAATCAACATAAATAGTTCTGAGATACTCAAATGTCTGATTGGTCATTACCAGCACGCCGAAGTATAATAATGCAGCTACCGGTAAATCGCGCCATTTACTTTTACCCAAAACGCTCAGCACCATTCCCATACACAGCGCATTCTGACAGAAAAACGCCACGCCTTCACGATAGCTCCCGTAAAGCATCATTCCAAAATTATTCAATATCGCCGTACCGGGCGGATAGTTGGTAAATGTCTGGCAGGTATAATTCATAAACGCCGGGAACGATTTTTCTAAATAAAGTTCCCGCACCGCTTCTCCCCAATGCGTCATTTCGTCAGAATACATTGCCAGCGAATAATAACGTAGAACAAACCATAGCGCCACGACGCCAATAATATAAATCAACACCCCCGGAGTACAGAAATTAGCCCAAAACTTCTTGAATGCACCATGAAAATTACCCGCCACCGCCGCCGCCGTCGCCAGCCACAGCAATATCGTACCGCCAGCCACCACCGGCCAAGCCCACGAGTATAAATTAACACAACCGCAAATAAAACTAAAAATCACCGCCGTCAACGGCCAAAACAAAATCGTCCACTCTGCTCTCTTGCCCCAAATTGCCGCCATAAATGCACTTCCGGCAGTAAAAAACAGAATAAATTTGAACAAAAAAACTACTTCATTAGCACTCATAGCAAACCCCTAAAATCTGATTTTACAAAATAATACTTTAAATTTTCAAGAATATTTTTCTTTTTTTCAACCCGATACAGATAAACGTTACCACTAAAACAAAGAATAACGTCTGCAATGCGCCAATCACCTGTACGCTCCATAACGGCAGACCGGCCTGGTGTGCCAATGGCGCCAGCGATTTAAACAAAATGTCAAAATACGATTTATCACCCATAACTGGCAACGGCGGAATTATGCGCAAAACGTTGGTTACCAAACTGCTCATCACATAAGCCGTCAACGGCACCGAACCTACCTGCTGGAAAAACCGGGTAATAAAATTATTCATTTTCCACACATCACAAGCCAGATAAATCACGATCCACATTACTATCGTAATTGCCACAGCGGTATATACATACGCCGGAAATGTACTGTTCTTATGCAGGCCGTACCATGAATTCAATACTACGCCGACAGCGCCGGACAATGCCGCAAAAATCACCAAAAACTTCAACATCTCTTTATGTTTTTCCGTCGAACCCGGCAATTCGCCAAGTTTCAGCAGTTTAATGCCGCACACCACCCCCAACATGGTAATGGAGCTTTGCCCGGCCACAATCGAAACCCGGTCGCCCCAGGTAAACCACCACCAGCTGTTTAATTCGCCGCCAAAACTCGCCACATGCATCATCGACACCAGCAACACCGCCAGCATCATCAACTCCGCCCTTTTGCCCACAATCATGTAAAACAACGCCCCAATCATGTACGCCCGGCCGATCAGCCCTAAAATTCCCCACCACGACGGCCGGATTTCCAGACCGGAAGCCGACTTATAGTAATAGAAAAAACCAATCAACCCCGCCAGACCCGCCAAACGTAAAATGTTGGAAAGCCATTTACCGTAACGGTTTTCACCTTTATATTGTTGCCACGTCAAACAAATTATCAACAATGCCGTGGCAAACCAGAACGGGCGTGAAAAGCCCATCTCCTTGCTGTATGAGTCATTAACATACAGCAACCCCATAATCATTAATGTCGCCGAGCGATACAGCACATGATATAATTTCGTTACTCCGTCTTTAAACGTATGCTGATATCGCTCAAACGCCAGTGGAATTGCGACACCGGCAAGGAATAAAAATGCCGGAAAAATCACGTCCACATAGGTAATTCCATTGCCGTTGCCATCGGTTGCATAGTGTTCCGCCCACCACGGCGCCATAAAAAAACCGCAGTTGACAAAAATCATCGTAAACATTACCCAGCCGCGCAGAATATCCACCGAACTGATGCGTTCCACCTTCGCCATGCTCCCGACTCCTTTTTATTCAGCCTTAAATGCGTGCTTTTAAAAACTCAATCGCCTTGGCGATATCGCCCTTCGGGTCTTCGCCCACTTCACGTTCAATCGTCAGAAATCCGGTGTAACCGATTTCGTTTAACGCCGCCAGATAATCATCCCAGTCCACGTCGCCTTCGCCCAGCGGAACCTCCCGGAACATGGCGCCGTTTTCCCGTTCAAGCTGCTCAAAGCCGCCTTCGGCAAAGGCGTCATAAACTTTTTTGGGGTCCACCGGCTGCAGACTCACGCCGTCTTTGGCATGCGTATGCACAATCGCCTTACCAAGCATACGGGTGGTGGCGGCCGGATCATCCCGGCAAACCATGGCCAGATTAGCCGGGTCAAGGTTAATTCCCACCCCGGCGCAATCCACATCGGCCAAAAACTGCTTTAACACCTTACCCGGTTCCGGCCCGGTTTCGATAGCCATGGTTACGCCTTTCGCCAGCGCATATTCACCGGACTCCTTCATGGCGGCCACCATTGCCGGATAATTATCAGACTGCGGATCAATTACGCCGATGTGCGTAGTCAATACCGGACTGTTCAGCAATACGGCCTTGTCTATAATCGCCTTAGTTTTGACCAAACGTTCCGGATTTCCGGCGGCGTCGGCAAAGCCATGCCCGCCCAAGTCGGCACATACAGCGGCAACCGCCAAACCAAGTTTATCGCAATGGGCTTTAATTTTCAGAATATCTTCATCGCTCATGGTCAAAAAATTATGGTCGTCGCAAACCGCATAAAGCTGTACGGCCTCCGCCCCCATCGCTTTGGCGGTGTCTAACGATTCATAGAGCGGCAAGCGCAACATTTCGGCAATCATACCAATTTTCATTTATCTCTCCTGAATTTATTTTAATTTTGTCTTATCTTGCATAATTTAGCTGAAAAACATGGTTCTGTCAAACTTAATCCCACAGATTTCCTAATTTTTCGGCTTTCTTAAAATACACATAGCATTACATCGCGGGCAACGGGACACGTTACGTAACTCTTTTACAATAAACGAGTGATGACAATGATCACAATTAAACAATTTTCCTTTGCTTAATTCCCAATCCGCCTTCACCGCCCGCCGATGCTCCCGTTGCCACAAAAACATCAGCACCGCCAGCCATAATGCCACATAAAAAAACAAGCCCTCCGAAAGTGTGATCTGCAACATTTTTCACTCCTTCCGCCAACGAATATTCAACTGCACTTTACCCTCCGGCACTCTGGCCGCCTCTAACCGCAAAAACTTCTGCACTGCCAAATTTTCCAGTTCGGCATTGCCGCAACTCTGCACCACGTTTACCCGCGGCGGCACATCAGTTCCCCCAAACTCAAATATTATAACGGACTCCAATTTGGTCAATTTTGCAATTTCCGCCTTAACTTCGGCGGAAAAATCCAGCTTTATCGCCATGCCGGAAGCCGTTGTCAATGGAAATTCCAGCACATTTTCTACTTTTCCAGACTCATGATTCAGCAATGCCCGGCTCAAAAAATAATTCGCTTTTTGCTCCGGCCGGTCAACCAATTTTATCTTCACCTCGTTCACCAGCGGTAAATCAAACTGCACCGGATTGACCGCAAAAGCAAACTCCGGCGGCGTGGCCGGAGCCCGAAAATCCGGCGCCTTGCGGACATAACTGAAGCCGATATTATCACTGCCCGCCGCCAATAATGACGGATCGTGCCGCCGAACAAATTTCAGCGCATCCACCGCCGTCTGGTCGGTACTGTCGGCTAAGTCCACCACCGTAACCGGCGGTAATGCCGTTACTCCGGACTTTGCACCGGCCGACGGCGTTTTAAACAACACCAAAAACAGACCATGCACCGTCAACGTTAAAATCAACGCCGCCAGTGCATCTAAATATACTGCTTTTTTTCTATTATAACTCATTGAAATACGGTTTGTTCCGTTTTATTTTTCGGCATCGTGGCATAAACTACGGGCAGATTTGCTTTACGGGCCAGAGTTAAAATTTCCAATGCCTGTCCGCTTGGCACCCGATAATCGCAATATAAAAAGATACTGCTTTGCGGACGAGTCAAACCTAAATTGGCCAACTCCTGTTTTAACGCATCCAGCGTCAACGGCATGTCATTAAAATATATCTGATTGCCTTTTGGCGCCCAAGCCACGGTAATAATATGGCGTTCCATACTCCCGCCGGTATAGCTGGCCTCGACGCGCGGCAGTTCCACCTGCACGCCGGAAATCTGTATGAATGAACTGGAGAGCAGAAAAAACAATAGTAAAATAAAAAACACATCCACCAACGGCGTCAAGTCCGGCCGGCCGATAAACATTTTTTTACGTAATTTGGCATAGCGGCGTTTCAGCAGCGTATTCTCTAAATTATTCACTTTTATTACTCCGTGGCCCGGTTTTTAGCCTCAGTTTTTTGCTTTTCCTGTGCCTGCTGCACCAAAAACTTGCTCATTTCCCGTGCCGACTTTTCCATATCCAGAGTCATGGTGCTTACTCTGGCCACCAGATAATTATGCGCCACATAACACGGTATCGCCACCGCCAGACCCGCCGCCGTCGTCAACAGCGCCATGTTTAAGGACGATGACAATACCGCCGCCGTTAAATGCGTTGACTCCGCCTGCGACACGTTTTGAAACAAGCCAATCATCCCCAGCACCGTGCCGAACAATCCCAGCAGCGGTGAAATATAGCCAATCGTACCCAACACCGCCAGATTACGTTCCAGTTTCGGCACTTCCGTCAATGCCGCTTCTTCGGCGGCGGTCTCCAAATCCTGTTCCCCGCGCTCGCAGGCCAAAATCATGGCGGTCAGCACTCTGGCCACCGGACCGGGGGTATGGTCGCACAAGCTGATCGCCTCAATAAAACCGTCTCGCCGCAACACGTTGGTCAGCCCCTTCATCAACTCATCCACCTTAATCTGATCACGGTGGAACTGAAACCATTTTTCCATAAACACATACATGGCAATCAGACTGCAAAGCAGAATAATCCACATTATTGAGCCGCCGTCCTGCATCAATTTAATAAACAACATAATCTGATTAGCTCCTGAAATTTAGAGTTGGTATTTACTGTGTATCAACACTTTTAAACTTTCAAAATTCACTTCGTCGGGCAAATTCAACTGTTCAGCCAGCGCAATAATTCCCGCCGCTTCCTCCGCCGACACCGCACTCTGCCGTGCCAACAGCACATTTACCGCTCCGGCTACCGACTTTTCTATCCACGCCGCTTCGCCGGCCGTCAATATCGCCGGAGCCGCCGCCGCATCCATTACCATTTGCCGGTAATACCCCAGCGCCTCCTCCGGACTGCCGTTCAACTCCGCCACTTTCCCCAGCTTAAATCCCGCCTGATAGTACAGCATACTGTATTTATCCGCCGCCGCCAATACCGCCTGATACTCCTGAGCCGCCGACTTCAGCAACTCTTTATCCTGCGCCAATGACCCGGCGGCATAATATGAATCCGCCACCCGCCCCTGTGCCGCCACTTTAAACTCCCGATCCGGCGCCAGCTCCTGAGCGGCCATAAACGATTTTTCCGCCGCCTGATACTCGCCAAACCGCATTTGAATATCGCCCAGCAAAAAATTGCTTTTACTGCGTAACTTGTTACCGGCCTTGGATTCGGCAATTTTCTGCAATTCCGCCACCGCCGCTTTTTCACGATCGGAGCTTTGTAATAATATGGCATATTCCAAACGAATATCCTCAATAATATCCGCCGGGAAATCTTTATAAGTCTGTAACATCTCCTCCAGCAGTTTTTCCGCCGCCGCATTGTTTCCGGCCAGCTTCAATAAATCCAACTGCCATAACAAGGCCGCCACGGTGTAATTGCTGTTCGGATAATTTTTCTTCATCTCCGCAATCATACTGTTCATTTCTCGACTGCGCCCCTGCAAATATTCGCCGTAAACCGCCATATACAAGCCGTGTGCCGTAAGTTCATAATGCGGATAGCGTGAGGCGAGCAGACGAAACACTTCGCCGGAACGCCCATAGTCGCCATGCTCAAACGCCAATTTACCGGCCGCATACAACGCCTCCGGCGCCTGGTCGGAAAAATTCCATAATGCGCCAAAATTGGCATACGCATTTATTGCTCCGGGTACATCTCCGGCTTTTTCCAGCAATCTGGCCTCGGCAAATGCGCCTTTTTGCGGCCACTGGTCTATGCCCTGATTTTTTAACCGCCGTGCCGTAGCCAATGCCGCCGAATAATCGCCTTGCTCCTCCTGAGCTTGCAGCATTAAAAACATGGCGTCAAACTTCCATTTGGTGTTTAATTCGGCGGCGGCGGCGGCCAACTGACCGGCGGCGGCGTAGTTCCGCATTTCAAACCGCAGTCGAGCCAACAACAAGCGGGCTTCCGCCTGAGTTTCCACCTGCGTGGCATTGGCAATCATAAAATCCAGCATCTTTCCGGTAAGTTCCTGCTTGCCCAGCGCATGATAAACGGCGGCGGCTTCATAGGCGGCCGTCAAACGAAGCTCCAGCCCGGACTCGGCGTTTTCCTGAATCGCCAAATAGCAGGCCGCCGCCCCGGACAAGTTATTCTGCCGGGTCATTAAATGCGCCAGTTCCAACTGATTAAGCAACTTATCGCCGCCATTGGCATAGCGTTCCAGATACTTTTGCATCAAATCGGCGGCCCGATTAAAATTTCCGGCTTGGGTCTCACTGTCGATTAAATTGGTTAACGCAAACTTCCGTTCCGCCAAACTTGGTGCGGTGTCGTATGCCATCTGGAAAAACACTACGGCATCGGCCAACTGTTTATTTTCCGCAAAATGACGTGCCAAAACCGAAGACAATTCAAATTTTGCCCCGTCGGGCATATCGGACGGCGGCAAGGCGGCAAACAACGCTTTAGCTTCAGAAAATCGTTTTTCCCGCACGGCCTGATTGATTTTCAGCAGTTCAATCCGATTTTTTTCTTTATCAGACAATTCTTTTACGCTTAACGCTTCAATTCCGGCCTGACTTTCAATTAACTCTTCCGCCTCCTGCAGGGCAAATATCGCCTGATATTCGGCATCAAATCCGCCGTTATCCGCCGCCAGTGCGGTATATACCGCCGCCGCATCCCGATACTTTTTCTGCGCAATCAACGCTTCTCCCAGCGCATAGCCGGCCGGATTACGCAGATATTCCGGCAAATCGGCCTGAGCCAACAGGTTGCGCAACTGCTCCTCGGCTTGCGGATAATCACCTTTCAACAACGCTACTTCCGCATTTAAAGTATCTGAAACAAAACGCCCGTCCGGCTCATCCACATAGGTTTTGAACTCCGCAATTACCGCATCGGCGGCGGCGGAGTCATTCATTTGCAGATACAAATTCACCCGCCGGATTACGCTGTCCCGAAAACCTTCAGAGTCGCCGCGCGCCAAACATGCGGCGGTATAATTGCGGTAATCCCGGTCGGCCACGGCCAACTGACCCAGCACCAGAGCGGCATCGCCGGAACGCCGCATTTGATATGCGTCCGCCTCTGCCTCCGCCGCCGCTGGAATCCGATAATTTTTTTCCGCCGTTTCCGCAGTTTCCGCCGCACTGCATACCGCAGTTGCCGCCGCCAAACTGAGGCCGGCCAATTTTACCGCAAATTTCATCACTTAAATGCGCCTTGTTTTCTTGATTTATTCCGTAACCGCTGGAGCATCATCGGCGGCGCTTTCCACCGTTTCGGCATGTTCCACAATCTGCGCACCGGCGGACAGTTTTTCCCGGATTTTAGTCAGAATTTTATCCTGCAAATCCTTATCTTTGTCCAACAGCGCCTTAGTCGCTTCACGCCCCTGCGCCAACTGGTCGCCGTCAAACGAGAACCAGCTGCCGCGTTTTTCAATAATGCCCATATCGGCACCTACGTCCAATATCGACCCGGCACGGGAAATACCCTGCGCATAGGTGATGTCAAATTCCGCAATCCGGAACGGCGGCGCCATTTTATTCTTAATAACTTTAACTCTGGTACGATTGCCGTTAGCTTCTCCGGCGGCGTCTTTCAACACCGATATTTTACGGATATCCATTCGCACCGATGCGTAAAATTTCAACGCATTACCGCCTGTAGTCGTTTCCGGATTACCAAACATTACGCCGATTTTTTCCCGAATCTGGTTGGTAAAAATCACGCAAGTCCGGCTTTTGGCCGCCGCTCCGGTAATCTTACGCAACGCCTGCGACATTAAACGAGCCTGCAAGCCCATGTGCGAATCGCCCATCTGCCCCTCAATTTCCGCCCGCGGTACTAACGCCGCCACGCTGTCCACCACCAGCACGTCAATCGCATTACTGCGAATCAGACTGTCGGCAATATTCAACGCATCTTCGCCGCAGTCCGGCTGCGAAATCAGCAAATTGTCCGTATCAACCCCGATTTTTTTGGCATAGATCGGGTCAATCGCATGTTCGGCATCCACAATAGCGCAAATCCCGCCCGCCTTTTGAGCGTTGGCGATAACGTGCAGACACAATGTGGTTTTACCGCTGGACTCCGGCCCGAAAATTTCCACAATTCGCCCTCTCGGCAACCCGCCGATGCCCAACGCCAAATCCAGAGCCAGCGCACCGGTGCTGATGGTGGCTACTTCGCCATAACGGGCGCTGTCGCCCAAACGCATAATTGCGCCTTTGCCAAACTCTTTTTCGATTTGGCTGACGGTAATCTGCAGGTTTTTCTCTTTACTGTCCAAAGCGGCATTAGCCGCAGTATCTTTTTCTTTTGCCATGTTATAATGTCTCTTATGCTAAAAATTAAATATCCAGATTCTTTACACCGGCGGCATACTTTTCAATATACTCACGCCGGGGTTCCACCACATCGCCCATTAACAGCGAGAACATGCGTTCCGCCTCCACCGCATCGGCGATATTCACTTTAATCATCTTGCGGGTGGTCGGGTCCATCGTCGTTTCCCACAACTGTTTCGGGTTCATTTCGCCCAAACCTTTGTAGCGGCTGATCGTCAAACCGCCGGCGCCGTTTTCCCGAATTTTAGTAAACAACTGTTCCAGCGACGTAATTTCGGTAATTTTTTCGTTCGATTCCGTTACGCTGAACAGTGTCCGCACGCCGTGATAAAAGTCCAGCGCAGACAACCCCAGCTCACCGGCATCGGCAAGCAGTTTTGTGCAGTCGTCGGCTTCAAAAATTTCCAACACATCGATCCCGGCATTGCTTTTCGGCTGTTCCGGATCGGCTTCCGCCCCTTCCGGCACGTCCAACCGCAACCGTTTACGCTGTTCCGCCAGCATGGAGAACTCTTCATCTTTACTGCATGCATACAGGCGGTCGCTTTCGCCGTCCTCTTCACGAATCAAAATTTCCGCCACCGGGCAGACACCGGATTCCGCAACAAACTTAAAGTAGTCCAGCACATCCACACCGATACGGCGCAAGCCCGCCGATGCGTGGTTCAACCGGCTGTATAACGCCATAAAGGTTTTCAACTGTTCCGCCGTCAGCACATTGCCGCAGGAATCTTTTATGGCAATATCCTCGCACCCCAAATCAACCAGATACGCATCCAGCTGTTCTTCATTGTCAATATAGCGTTCCTGTTTGCGCTTGGTAATTTTAAACAACGGCGGATTGGCGATATAAACGTAACCGGCATCAATCAACGGCCGCATTTTGCGATAGAAAAACGTGAGCAGAAGTGTACGGATATGCGATCCATCCACATCAGCATCTGTCATAATAACCACCCGGTGATAACGGGCGTTGGCAATATTCATGCCTCTGGAGTTGTCGTCATCGCCCAAACCTTCCACGCCGGCGCCGATTGCCGCAATCAGCGATTGAATTTCACGATTTTCCAAAATTTTGTCCAACCGGGCCTTTTCCACATTCAGCAACTTACCGCGAATCGGCAGAATGGCCTGAAATTCACTGTTACGCCCCTGTTTGGCGGAGCCGCCGGCGGAGTCACCTTCCACGATATATAATTCGCAGTTGGCCGGTTCCCGATTAGAGCAGTCGGCCAGCTTGCCCGGCAGACTGGTGCTGGACAATGCCCCCTTGCGCAATACCAAATCACGAGCTTTCTTCGCCGCTTCCCGTGCTCTGGACGCCGTCAAACCTTTGTCCACAATAGATTTTCCGGCGGCGGGATTTTCTTCCAGAAACGCCGCTAACTGTTCGTTAATTACGGACTCTACAATCCCTTTTACTTCGCTGTTACCCAGCTTGGTTTTGGTCTGCCCTTCAAACTGCGGGTCCGGCACCTTTACGCTGATGACGGCGGTAAGCCCTTCACGGGTATCGTTACCGGTCATCGACTTTTCGTTTTTCAGGGCGTTGATACTCTTGGCATAGTTATTCAGCGTACGGGTAAGTGCGCCTTGAAAGCCGGACAAATGCGTACCGCCTTCGGTGGTATTGATATTATTGGCATACGCATAAATATTTTCGCTGAAGCCGTCATTATACTGCATGGCCAGCTCCACGTCAATCCCGTCTTTTTCACGATGGAAATAGATCGGGTCGGCCGGAATTACCGACTCTTTATTGGCGTTCAAATGGCGGACAAACTCTACAATCCCGCCATCATAGTGAAAGGTTTCACTGCGTGCCGACTGACCGGCTTCCACCCGTTCATCAGACAGCGAAATTGTAATACCCCGGTTCAAAAACGCCAATTCACGCAAACGGTTGGCTAAAATATCCCACGAATATTCAATATTCGGAAAAATCGTATGGTCCGGCTTAAACGTAACCTTGGTGCCATGTTTGTCGGAATCGCCGAGTCGAGTAAGTTGACTGCTGGTTACGCCGCGTTCAAACTTAATTTCCCAGGCGCCGCCGTCACGCTGTACGATTACGTCCATAAAACCGCTTAGTGCGTTTACGCAAGACACGCCCACGCCATGCAGCCCGCCGGACACTTTATATGAATTGTGGTCAAACTTACCCCCGGCATGAAGCACGGTCAACACCACTTCCACCGCCGGCTTGCCTTCGCCTTCGTGCATATCCACCGGAATCCCGCGGCCGTCATCGGTAACGCTTATGGAGTTATCACGGTGAATCACCACTTTAATGTGTGATGCATATCCGGCCAACGCTTCGTCAATCCCGTTATCCACCACTTCATAAACCAAATGATGCAAGCCGCGTTCGGCGGTATCGCCAATATACATACCGGGACGTAAACGGACGGCTTCCAACCCTTCCAGAACCGTAATTTTACTGGCGCTGTAATCGCCGGAGCTATTAGCAGTTCCGGCATTGATTTTGTCATTTTCTGCCATGTGCAAATCCTTTTATATATTT